>NZ_JBSFUU010000055.1:0-68453 GCF_053591955.1 Streptomyces sp. NPDC002845
CAGGAAGATCTTCGTCGATCCCCTGGATAGCAGAGGCCCCTCCCGCATCCCCCACTCTTGACACCGCCAACGGGTCCTTAACTTCGTGGCATTGGTCCAGCATCACGCGGTGGCAATAGCCCTCCGGCCGTCCGCCCCGCCCCTGAAGCCACGCCGGAACGGGCAGCAACGGCCGCAGGACCTGCCACTCGGCCTCCGTCAGGTCGGAGCCGTAACACCGCACCCGGTCCGGTCCGTCCGCCGCGTTGCCGAACCTGTGCGCGAGACAGTCACACGCAGGAGACGGCGCGTTGGACTCCACAGACGCAAGCGCGACAGACTGCGACAACAGGGCCTCCTGGTACCGCTCGGTTGGGATCGCAACCCCGAGCTACCAGAAGGCCCTGCCGCTATGCCCCGACCACCGAGAGATCACCCGAACAGGAACCCTGTTCGACTGATCAAGCCTGCCGAACGGTAAGCGGATGGCGTCTTAGTACTGCGATTGCGCTTGAGGTGACGAGGTCAGAGCTCCAGGGGGCTGTGACCTTGGCGTTGACTGAGGCGGGCTTGGTACTGCTGGCGTCGGCGCGCCCGCCCCGGTGAGGCGGCTGGACGGTTGAAGCGGCTCCTCGCCCGGACGCCAGTCCCGAGCGTCGAAGCTGTCACCGGACCTCGCGCAACCTGCCGGTGCGGACTTCGTAGACAAAGCCGCGGATAGCGTCCTTGTGGACAAGCAACGGGCTTTCCCGGATGCGGGCCATGGAGCGACGGACCTGCTCCTCCAAGTCGCTGAAGGCATGGAACTCGAACGGCACCTCAGTCCCTGTCTCGCTCTCTACCTGCCATTTCAGCGCGTCATCCTGGAACGTGAGCATCCCGCACTCAGTGTTGTGCATGAGCATGATCTCTCGCGTTCCCCCGACACGCTGGGAGATCACGAGCGACCGGATCATGTCCTCCGTAACCACCCCTCCGGCGTTCCGGATGATGTGCGCGTCGCCCTCTTCCAGGCCGAGCATTTTGTAGATGTCGAGCCGAGAATCCATGCAGGCGATGACGGCCAGGCGCTTTCTCGGCGGCCGCGGAGGATCGAGGTCCTCGTACGCCGCCGCGAACGCAGCGTTCTTCTCAAGCGCGTCGTCGATGGCACTCATCGCTCTTCCTCCAGGCGTACGCCTCGACACGGGCCCGGCCGTGCGCGGCACGGCCTTGGAGCCGGTCGTCACCAACGCCACGGCCTGCATCGCGAGACAGTAGGTGATATTCCACCCTATAAGGGACGGCCGGTGTGGCACTCGTACGTGGCGGCGACGTGCCGGGTGTGGGGTCCGCGTCGGTGACCTCGTGCGGGCCCATCTCAGTCACGGCCCGGTCCATCAGGCCGAGGCCGGGCACGAACAGGGGCCGGAGATCAGCCGTTGCTGGATGGCGCGGGCGAGGCGCCTCGCCTCGGCTCGGGTGGCGGCTGCGGTCTCGATGTCGATGCGCGGCCGGGTCGTGCGGCCGTCGTCTCCGCCGCCCAGACGGCGGATGCGTACGAAGGGCAGGCTCTCGGCGAGCTCACGGCCGGGCGGGAACCGGCTGCCGCAGGTGCCGAAGTCGGCGAGGGCGGCGAGGGCGGCGAGGGCGGCGAGGGCGGCGATCAGAAGATCTTCGATGGCGGGGAACGGCGCCAGATCGGGAACGAGACCGGCCACGGGTGGACCCTCCCCCGTTCCTCGTCACTGTGCGTAGAACGCCCGGAAAAAGGGCGAGGCCGGGTTCTGCCGGGTCCAACCCCGGGGTGAGTACTGTGTATCGACCCCGGCCGGACCGTCCTTCCTGCCGGTCAAGGCACTGATCGCGGTTTGCTCTCTCGGTATGTGAGAGGGGCTGAACCGGCGTGATCGCGGGGAGGTGCTGCAGACCCGCAGGAGTGCGGTGACCGGCGTGCTCGGCCAGCTGCCGACTGTTCTTGCGACCCACCGGGCCGATCAGGCCGTGCACGTAGGCGCGCATCCTCCGCCGCAAATCCACCCGGCCGAACCGGTGGCCGACCTCTCCCCCGGCCTCGGCACCGGCCCCCTGACCTGGCTCCTGACCATCCTGCACAACCACCTGCCGGACGGGCCCCTGGATGCCACCCTCCACGAGCAGCTCGTGGCCCTGTGCGGCAGCGACATGCTGTCCGTCCCGGCGGAAGCATCCGCGATCCTCGCCCGCGCCGGACACCAGCCGCCCTCCTCTCCGGGAACCGCGGCGCCATCCGACACTCGCACGCGCCATGACCGCCGTCTCCAGCACCGAGGACACGGCATGAAAGACCCTCGGCGATACGTGGCCCACCTCGTCGACCACTGTCTGGGCGCCCGCCTCGACGCCGCCGGCCACACTCCCGGGCTCCGCGAGACCGTCATCGACCTCGTGGCCGACGCCCTCCCCGAACACGTCGAGACGCTGACGGGCACGCAGCTGGACCTGCTGCCTCACCCAAGCCGCGCCCAGCTTCCCGACGCCTACCTCGCCGACCAGGCCGCCGCAGAGGACGCCCTGCAGCACGCCGCGGCAGGCCTGCGTGCCGTGCTCGCCCAAGCGGGACCTCGGCAATGCCCAGACCTTCGAACGCAACTCCGCCACGCGGCTCCGTGAGGATCCCCACGCAGCACTGCGGGCCGAACACCGCAGGATGGTTCGGGCTGTGCGTTCTCAAGGGTCACCGACGGAACTCTCTGGCCTTGGGCGATCCCACTCATAGCGAAGATCGGTTCCCACGCTGTCGCAGATCGCGCCCACTGTTCCGGCAGGGGTGGCGTCAGCCCAAAGCCGCCGCCACCAGCCTGCTGATGTCCTCATGGGACACGCTTCCACCGTTGACCAGCCTGTCGAAGACCAGGCCGTCCACACAGGTCAGCAGCGTGACGGTACGGTCCTCGGCGTCTGTGACACCTTGCCCGGCGAGGAAGTCGCGTACGGCTTGTCGCGCTGCGTTCTCGCGAGGCACCAGGATCTCCCGCAGCTCGGGGTGGCACACGCTGTCGATGGCGCACGCGTAGCGCGCGAGAGAGCGCCGCCGCCCGTCTCCTGCGAGCCGCTGCTCGACGAACGCGGCGATCCCAGCCGCCAGTTCCCCGCCGTCCCTCGGCACGGGTGTCTGCTCCCCGATCGCCTGGAGTTCGGCCTGGTCGAGTTCGACCAGGCGCCGGACCAGCGCGGTGAGCAGCGCCTGGCGTGTGCGGTAGTAGGCGGACGTGGTGCCGGGTGGCAGGTTCGCCGCCCGGTCCACCGCGCGATGGGTCAGTCCTCGCATCCCGGTCTCGGCAAGCACACCAATGGCCGCGTCGGCGAGGACAGTACGTCGGTCGGTGACCATCCCCCTTTTCTACACCCGTAGAGGCGCGGAGTACTCTCCTTCTACATGTGTAGAAGGATTGTGGCTTGGTGGACGGAGGAGGGCCAGGTATGGGCGGCAGTGCGGTGATTGTCGGCGGAGGCATCGGCGGGCTGGCAGCCGCGATCGGCCTACGCCGGATCGGCTGGGAGGTGACGGTTGTCGAACGCGCCGCCGCGCTCGCCGACGCGGGCGCGGGTATCTCCCTGCACGCCAACGGCATCCGCGCCCTGGACGTCCTCGGCGTCGGCGAGGCGGTGCGCGCAGCCGCGCGGCCCCAGTACACCGGAGGCACCCGCGTCCCGGGCGGCGGCTGGCTCGCCCGGATGGACGGAGCCGCGCTGGAGCGCGAGCTGGGTACGCCGATCGTCGGTATCCCCCGAGCCGTGCTGCACCACCTGCTGCGGGCGTCGCTGCCGCCCGAGTGCCTGGTCGTGGGGGCCGAGGTGACATCCGTCGACCGCTTTGACCCGCGCCGGGTGCGGATACCTCTCGGCGACACCGTCCTGGAGGCGGACCTGGTCGTGGCCGCCGACGGAGTGAGCAGCCGGCTGCGCACCCAGCTCTTCCCTGACCACCTCGGCCCGGCCTACAGCGGATCGACCGTCTTGCGCGCCATCACCGAGCGCCCGGTCGAGCTGGACACCGACTTCGAGCTGACCTGGGGGAAGGGCGCCGAGTTCGGTCACATCGCGTTCACCGACGGCCGGGCCGAGTGGCACGCGGTGCTCAACTCGCCGCCCGGCGTGCGGCATGCGGACGCCCTCGACGCGATGCGCCGCCGCTTCGGTGACTGGCACGATCCGATCCCCGAACTGCTGGACGCGACTGAGCCGGATGACGTCCTGCACCACGACATCCACGAGCTGGCGACACCGCTGCCCGCCTTCACAGCGGGCCGGACCGCCCTCCTCGGTGACGCCGCCCACGCCATGACCCCGAACCTCGGCCAGGGCGCCTGCCAGGCACTGGAGGACGCAGCCACGCTGGCCGCCGCACTCGCCACCGAACCCACCGTCGAATCGGCACTGGCCCGCTACGACGTCACGCGCCGTCCGCGCAGCCAGTCCGTCGCACGCGCCGGCCGCCGGGCCGGCCGGATGGGCCAGCAACTGACCCACCCCCTGGCCATCGCCGTGCGCAACACCGCCCTCCGGCTGGCCCCGTCCCGCGCGACCGTCCGCACCATCCTGCGGCACGCTGACTGGACGCCGCCGAGCCTGGGCTGACCGATCCCCCAGGGCTCGCCCCTCTGCCACAACGGAGGAACCTCCACCCGGCCCTGACCGCCGTCTCGTCTTCTCGTTGCCTGCGAGGCAGCGCAGTCCATGCGCCAGCACACAGGATGAGCACGTGCGTCGGCGCGCCTCCCCCAACCCCAGTGGGCCGCATCCGTCATGGCGAGCCATCGGTACTTGCAGACGATGGGCGACGGTCCTCGGAGCGGGGCTGTGATCCCCCTGAGGGCGCCGGGCCTCATCGACGACGCGACGCCCCGACCCGCGCGGTCGGCGTCATCGCGTTCTGCCTGGCCCTCCTTCGGCATCCCCACCGCGACCTCGGACGTCCGCGAGTACACCGAAAGCGCTCTTGCCTGATGGCCACCTCACTTCGCACCGTTCCCGGCTCGGGCGGCGACCCGCTCGCCGAGGCCATAGTGCTGACTCGGCGGCTCAAACTCCTGTACATCCGCCGGTCGTTGACCGACATCATCCCCACCGCCAGGGCACAACGCTGGGACGGCCGAGGTCGTCCGCGTCCTGCTGGCCGAGGAAGCCGCCGGACGCGACCGCGCCAACCTGCACACCCGCCGCCCCAGGGGGTGACGTTCGGCAGTTTCAGCTTGCTGACGAGGCGGACGTTCTGGCCGGTCGCCGGGAGGTGCCCCTCTGCGCCGACGTGCTGGTGGTCGTGGTCATGGGGAGGGCGCCGCTGTCGGCAGCGTCGTCCGCGACGAGGACGCCGTGTCCGTACGCGGTGCCGGTGAGGGCGATCGCCGTGACAAGGCTGGTGGCGACCCGTCCGTGGCCGTTGTACATGGTTCCCTCCACTCGGAGCCGGCCAGGTCCCCCGAGGCGCACGCCGGTTCGAACGACCGGCATCGCGCAAGGCACTTGATACTTGAAGGGAGCAAAGGCGGTCTTCGATGTGCCTGTATCGCAGGGAAGTTGAGGAGAGGACGTGCAGGGGAGCCCCGGGTGAGCGAAGAGCCGCAGCCCAGCCGCTCGCCCGACTGCCTCTTGCCGGACTCACTGCAGACGACCCGCGCGGTCAGCAGCCGGGCAGGGCGAACACGGACCACCCGGCACGCCCACCGAAGCGGTAATCCACCACGCTCATCGCCGACCGTGCCGCGGCCACTGACCGCCGACAGCATCGACACCGTCTACGAATCCGCCGACGACTGGAACCCACGAGGGCCACAACGGTCACGCCTCCGCGGCCTCCCGAGATACGGCGGCGAAGGCGACGCTGCACTGCCTGACGGGGTACGCGATCGGCGAGATCCTCGGCATGGTGATCGGCACCGTTTCTGTTCGGCTACTCGTTCACGCTGTTCGCCGTGCGCCGGGCCGGTCTGGACTTCAAGACCGCGATCAAGGTGGCGCTCGCCGCCGACACCGTTTCCATCGCCGTGATGGAGCTGGTCGACAACGGCATCATCGCCCTCACCCCGGGCGCGATGGACGCCCACCTTTCCGACGGGCTGTTCTGGTCGGCCCTCCTGGGCGGCTTCGCAGTCGCGTTCCTGATCACCACGCCCGTGAACAAGTGGATGATCGGCCGCGGCAAAGGCCACGCCGTCGTCCACGCCCACCACTGACAACCTGCCCGACCAACGCATCTGGGTGCGGCGAGAAGCCGACCGGTGATCATGCCATGTCCAGCTCGGCCACCGGGTCCGTCGCCAGGGTCTGGGCAGTCGACAGCGGGTCGAGCACATCCGCCGCGAAGTGAACACCCGGCTTCACATGGCCGGCGAGGACGTGATGGGCGGCGGTGGCGGCCAGAAAGCCGCTGAGTTCGTAGGAGTCCTCGGCGCGGAGGGTGAGGGTGCGGGTGGGCGGGCCGTCGTCCGTCCCGTTCCAGAGGCGGAACTCCTGCCCGTACCAGGAGCCGTGGCGGCGTACGTCAGCGTCCGCGGCCCGGACCAGGCCCGCCGTTTCCCTGCCGTCCAGGGCCCATGACATGGCCAGTTCTTCGGCGAGGTGCTCACCGCCGAAGACGGTGTACCAGTGCACCCGGCGGAGCCCAGCGGTCTGCGCGAGTCGGACCGCCTCGGTGGACAGGAAGGGGAAGGCGGTGACCGGCTGGGGGAAGGCGGGGAGCCTCAGGCCGCGCCGTGGTTCGAGAGCACGGTCGCGGGTCTGTCCGTCTTCCCAGGCCGCGGAGGGGATCCCGTGTTCGGGACCTCGGGCGAGCAGCACGTCTCCCGCGGCGGCTGGGGTGAGCGCTGCCACGCCGCCGAGGTATCCCTCCAGCCGGACCGGCCGTGCCGCCCGGCCCAGCAGGACGCGCGGAAGGAGCCCGGACAGTCCCGGCAGCGCTCCGGCGGAGAGGACGGCGGTGCGGTGTGCGGCCGCCCACTCATCGGCGTCGCCGTCCTGTGCGCTCAGCCGGGCATGGAGGGGGTCGTCGCCCGCCGCGTCCACGTAGTCCACGCCGTGGCGGAGTGCGGCCCGCGCCACCGTGTCCAGCACATGGTAGGACGGGCCCGCACAGTTGACGACGAGCCGGCAGCGGGCGAGGAACGAGTCCAGTGACGCGTCCCAGAGGTCGACGGCTCGGACACTGACAGCCGCCCCGGCCGCGCCGAGCGATGCGACGGAGGCTTCGGCACGGGCCCGATCCCGGCCGGCCACCAGGAGCGGGCCGATACCCGCGCGGTACAGCCGGCGTACTACTGCGGTTCCGACGGCTCCGTAGCCGCCGAGGATGCCGATGGCCGCGGTGGAGTCCATGAGTTCGCCCTTCGTCGTGGAAAGTTACACACCATCACATACAAATGAAAACTATTATCATTAAGCTCGGGCAGTGGATCCTGATCACTCTGGGCAGAGGAGAACGATGTCGTACGACGTAGTCGTGGTCGGTGGGGGCCCTGCCGGGCTCAACGCAGCACTGGTGTCGGGCCGTCAGCGCCGCAAGGTGCTGCTCCTGGACAGCGGTGAACCACGCAACGCACCGGCCGCCGAGATGCACATGTTCCTCAGCCGTGACGGCGCATCCCCGGCCGAGCTGCGCCGCACAGGCCGTGAGCAGCTCGCGGCCTACCCGAATGTGGAGATCCGAGAGGCGCTGGTGGCCACGGCCGCGGCGGAGGAGACGAACGGATTCACGCTGACGCTCGCCGACGGCACCAGGGTCGCGGGCCGCAAGTTGGTCCTTGCGACCGGACAGGTCGATGTCCTCGACCAGGTGGAGGGAGTCGACAAACTCTTCGGCCGGGGTGTCTACCACTGTCCCTTCTGCCACGGCTGGGAGACGCGGGGCATGAGCATCGCCGTTCTGGGCCGCGAGCTGCCGCAGGTGATGCAGGCGCTGTACATCGCCGACCGGTTCAGCGACGACGTGGTGGTGTGCACCGACGGGCATCCGGTGCCCGAGCAGGCGGCGAGCAGGCTCGCCGCCGCCGGGATCGTCGTCGACGAGACCCCGGTCTCCCGGATCGAGGGCAAGGAGGGCGAGGTGCGGCTGGTGCTGGAGGATGGACGGGTGCTGGAGCGCCAGGCCGTTTACCACCGGGCCCCCACCAGGCAGCACTCCGCACTCGCCGAGCAACTCGGCTGCGAGATGCTGCCCGACGGATGCATCCACGTGAACGAGTTTCAGCGCACGAGCGTGCCCGGCGTCTACGCGGCTGGTGATGCCGCCCGTCTGGAGGCACTGCCGGATGCGCTGACCTTTGTGATCACGGGGGCCGCCGACGGAGCGCGCGCCGCGATCTGGCTGGACCAGGAGCTCTTCCGCGAGGATGCGGGGCTCGCCGGCTGACCCGCCCCGCGGCGGGAGCGCCAGGGTGCTCCCGCCGCGGACGGTCGTCCGCCGGCAGCCTTCGCCGCGTGCGGTCATCCCGCGGCGGCCGGTCCGCCGTCGCGTACCGCATCGGCGAGACCGGCCACCGTGGATCGTTCGAGGAAACGGCGCGGCGTCACCCGCCCGACACCCTTGCGAGCCAGTACGCCGAGCATCCGGACCGCCAGCAGCGAATCCCCGCCCAGTGCGAAGAAGTCCGACGCTCTGTCGGTCACCGCGCACTCGAGCAGTTCGGCCCATTCGGCCGCGACGGCCAGCTCCAGTTCGTCGCGGGGAGGCCCGGGCTCCTCACCGGACACGTCTTGGGGCGGCGGGACGGACAGCCGTCCGCCGGGCGCCGTACGGACGGTGTCCGACTGCGGTGCGTCCCATGTGGTGGGCAGTGTGACCGGGGCCGACCACGCCTCCTTCTCCACCAGGGATTCGACGGTGCTCACCACGTCCTGGAACATACGGTCCACGTTCTCGGCGGCGAAGAGCTCCTCCACCAGCGAGAAGACGACGACGAGTTCGCCGCGCAGCTCGAACAGCCGCAGCTCCAGAGCAACCTGAGGGGTCCTCAGCTGCTGATGATGGCTGAGCAGATCGATCCGGCCGAGCGGACCTGCCTCATGAGGGACCTCGCTGCCCAGCGCCGCATCCACTCCGAGGGTGCTCTGGAAGACCACAGGGGCGACCGGACGCCGGGTGCCACGGCGGCGGCCCAGCTCCCTGGAGACCTCGACTCCCGAGACCAGGTGGTGCGCGAGCGCGTCCGAGACGGCCTGCTGGGCGCTGAACGCCAGATCGGAGAAAACGGGGTTCTCGGGCAGCTCGACCGGCATGAGCATGGTGGACGAGAAGGCTCCCACCAGCCGGGGCACGTCCGGATGCAGGGGCAGCCGGTTCAGCTGAAGGGTGTTGAGCAGGAAGCGCCGGTGTCCGCAGGCGCGGGCCACGGCGGCGGAGAACACGGCGAACATGGCTGCGGAGGGGGTGACACCGTGCTCGGCACAGTGAGCGCGCAGCGCGGCCCACCGCTCGGCGTCGAGCACGGCCTGCCGCGTGCCCATCAGCGTCGGCCGCACATCGGCCGGATCGGCCACCAGGGGCAGCGCCGGAGGCAGGGGGAAGTCGTCGAGGCGGTTCCACCACCAGTCCCGGTCCTGGCGCCACTCCTCGGTGCCGGGCAGGTCGCGCAGGCTCGTGACGTAGTCTCCGAAGTCGACCTCCAGCGGGGCGAGTACCGCGTTGTAGTCGGAGACGAGGGCGAACAGATCCCGGTAGAAGACTCCGGACGACCAGCCGTCGATGATCAGCAGACTGGTGGAGGAGTGCAACCGGGCGCGGTTTCCGGGAAGCAGGGTGAGCCGCATGTCGAGTCCACAGCCCACGGCCGGGTCGGGGCCCTCGGTGCTCATCTCCCGCCGGATCGCCGAGAGCGCGGTGGCGATCTCCTCCTCCCCCGCGGTGCTGAGATCGGTCACGCGCAGCCGCGGCATGGCCTCGGGGTCGTCGAGGGGCAGGATCCGCTGCCTGCCGTCGGGCAGGATGCGTGCGCGGAGCACCGACTGGTGTTCCGCGAGCCGCTCCAGCGCGTCCTGGAGTGCCTCGGCGATCTCTTCGTTGTCGATGTCCTCAAGGCCGATGTCCACATAATGGTGGGCGGAACGGTAGGACAGCTCCCAGGCATCCTGCTGGCCGACGAAGTAGCCCTGCTGGAGCGGCAGGAGGGGGAAGGGTGCGTCTGGATCCTTTCGCCGCTCAAGGTTCAGAGACAGACTGCGGGGAAGTCCGCCCGCGGTGCCGCGCTCGTGGAGGAGCGCCGCCAGATGTGCCGCGGTGTGTTCGACGCGTACGTCCGACAGGGCGAGGTTCACGCCCAGCCGCTTGCGGATCAGCGCTGCCATGCGCACGGCGAGCACGGAGTCTCCGCCCAGGCTCAGGAAGCTGATGTCGGCCGGTATGGACTCGGTGTCCGTCTCCAGGACGTCGGCCCAGACACCGCGCACGGCCTGCACGAGGTCGTCAAGGGCGTCAGGTGCGGGAACTGGGGGTGAAGAAGTCAACGGCTGGCTCCAGACGTGGTGGTGGACAGGACGCGGTCCACGGCGTGGACGCGTGCGGGACGGGCCGTTCCGGGCAGATGGGCGAGCGCCCGTGCGACGTGGCCCGGGTCGGGCCGGCCGTTGCCGGGTCGGGGGCGGCCCGCGACGACGTGCTGGCCCAGGACGGTCAGGGGATGCCCGTCGGGCGGCAGGGGCGGCAGGGGCCGGAATCCGGCCGCGTCCAGCTGCCGCACCCACTCCCCCTCGGTGAGGAAGACCCGGTCCTGACCGGCCCGCAGGTCGGTGAACCAGCCCTCCTCGTCCGCCTGCGGCGACATGAGCAGGTACATCGAGGTGAGTGCCTGGTAGTGCTCCCGGCAGGACTCGACGAGCACCAGCAGGCCGTCCGGCACCAGCAGTTCCCGCAGGGCGGCGAGAGCACGGCCGACGTGGCGCGCGTTGTGCAGGACGTTCGCCGCGAGGATCACATCGTGGGAACCGGGGGTGAAGCCCTGCGCCGTCGGGTCGCGGTTGATGTCGAACAGCGCCTGACGCAGGCCGGGACGGGTGCCGAAGCGGGTACGCGAGGTCTGAAGGAAGAACCGGGACACATCGGTGAACAGATAATCGACCGGAGTGGAGCCAAGGGCGCTCAGCACCGCTTCCGTCGTGCCGCCCACCCCGGCCCCTGCCTCCAGAACACGCAGCGGCCGACTGCCGCTTTCCCCTCCTTCTCGTCTGCGGGCCTCGCGCGCGATCAGGTCGGCGGCGGCGTGGTTGGCCCACCGGCTTGGCACGTTGTCGCGGTAGTTGCCTTCGGCCGTGTCCGTCTCGCCCTGAGGGAAGAGCACTTCCTGCAGACTCGTGCGGTCCTGGAGCAGGAGGGGGAGCCGGTCGGCCGCGGCGAAGAAGAAACGCGTCATGGACTCCGGGTAGCCCATGCCGCGGCGGGCCTCGTCGAGGGTGCGACGGGCACGGGCGTACTCCGCACGGCCGGGCGCGGTCAGGTCCCGGTAACGGCCCCTCGTCGGGTCCAGGGCGAGTCGGCTCTCGGCGGCCAGGGTGCGCAGCCAGCGCCGTACGATCCACGCGTGGCGGGGCGCCGTACCCAGCGCCGCCACGACCTCGGCGGCCGTGTGCGGTGCTCCGTCGCGGAAGAGACGGGTGCGGTCCAGCACGCGGGCCATGGTCAGCAGCGCGGTCTCGTCCAGCAGGCGCATCAGGGCCGGGAGTTCCGCGAGAGCGGTACCGGTCACGGCGGCGTCTCCGGAGGCGGCGGCGTCGACCACGGCCTGCTCGGCCCAGCCGGTGTCCGTGGCCCGGCCGTCTCCCCGTTCGCCGTCCACCGGACCGGCGACCAGCAGGGTGCTCCCCGCGCCTCCCGGCACGAGCTGCCAGGCGGCGACCTCGGGCAATGCGGACAGGACGTCGGCCATATCCGTCACCCTCATCGCGTCATCCCCGCCGACGCGTCGTCCACCACGATCCTCGGCGGCACCGTGCCGGGTGCGGAACGGCGGACATGGTCGCGCAGGACTTCCGGCAGCCGGCGCCGTACGAACGCGGGCAGCGGCTCGTGGGCCAGGCGGCCGACCGGTGCTCGGACCGGGCCGTGGGACGCCGCCGTGGCGCAGTCGGCGGGCGAGGACACGGCGAGCATCCGGGGGTCGCCGGAGTCGAGCAGTACAGCAGCGTCCGTACCGGCCAGTGCCTGTCGCAGGTCATACGGGGTGATGGCGTCCGGGGCCGTCACGAGGAGGGCGTTGGGGATGCTGTGCAGGACGACCGGCCCCGGCGCCAGCGCCGCGCGCAGGACCGTCGGCAGTTCCTCTCCCGCGAGCCCCTGCCACGGCAGCCGACGCGCCTCGGAGGCGTCCGGGAGGCCGGAGGCGGAGCCGACATGCAGGACGAGGTCGTAGCGGTACCGGGTGAGTTCGGTGTCCTCGGCCATGGTGCGGGCATGGACGCTCATCCGGACGGTCCGGGGCCGGCCGACCAGGATCTCGCGCACGGCCTCGGGGGCGAAGGACAGTTCCTCGTCCCCCGCCACGGCCGAGGCGACCCGCGCGGCGATGTCCGCGTCGGCCGCTTCGGGGTCGCGGGCCCTCTCCACCCGGTCGAAATGGTCTTCGAGCAGCCCGGAGTGGCGGATGTCGCCGACGATCACCGTGCCGCCGTCCTCGACCGCGGCCAGCGCGTGGTGCAGGAACGCCGTCAGGTATACGAGGTTGGGGAAGCACTGGGTGACGGAGTTCAGCAGGACGCAGTCGGGACGTACGCCGGGGGCGAACACCTGGTCCATCGCCCGCCGGACTGCGGGCGCCTGTGCCTCGTGGGCGGCCGCGCGCACGAAGGCCGTACGGGGCAGTCCGGCGGCGTGCAGCCGGTCGACCGCCACCTCGGTCACGTCGGTGCCGACATAGCCGTCCAGCCGAGTGTGCAGCCGGTGGGCCAACAGGCCCGTACCGCACCCGAGTTCGAGCAGCCGACGGGGCCGCTGGGAGAGGACGAGGTCGACCGTTCGGTCGACCCAGTCACGCATATGGGCGGCCGACAGCGGCTTTCCGGTGTCGGAGGAGCGCCAGCCGGACAGGTCCAGGTCATCGGCGTGCCGGCCCTCTCCCGTCTCGTACACCCATTCGTACACCTCCGCCCAGTGCGCGAGGTGCTCGCGGACCAGGGGTCCCGGCTCGGGAAGAACGGCTGTCGCGCTCGGATGGGGGGTGACCAGCAGGACTCCGCCGGGTGCGGGGCGCGCGTCGGCCACCCAGGGGTGGTCGGCGATCACAGCGGTTGTCCTGACTGCGTCGGTGGTGGGGTCAGTGGTCGCTTCATCGGACAACGGGAGGCTCCGTTCGTTCGGTGCTGGGTCGCGCGGGCGCGGCGGGCAAGTGGGCGGAAGGAACCGGAGAGCCGAGGGATGCCTGGGGAATCGCGAGGAGGCGGCCGTCCCGCAGCGCCAGCACGTCATCCGCACGGGCCGCCACGGCCGGGTCGTGGGTGACGGCCAGGATCGCGGTCCCTGTCGCGCGAATTCGGTCCAGCAGGTCGAGCACGGACCGGGCGGTGTCGGAGTCGAGGGACGCGGTGGGTTCGTCGAGCAGCAGTACGTCGGGGTGCGCGGCCAGGGCCCGGGCGAGAACCGCCCGCTGACGCTGGCCGCCGGAGAGCATGTGCGGGCGACGTGCCGCACTGCCGGGGGGCAGCCCGACGGCCGCCAGCACCGCCCGGGCCTCGGCAAGGGCAGCGGCCCGGTCCAGGCCGTGCAGCACGGTCAGCGGTCGGGACACAGCCCGGCCGACGCGCTGGGCGGGGTTGAGTTCGTCGACGGCGCTCTGTCCGACGAGTTGCACGGCGCGCAGCTGGTCCCGGCTGCGGTGCCGGGTGGCGGTCGGCAACGGTGTGCCGTGCAGCAGCAGCGTCCCGGCGGCCGCGGGACGGCGGCCCACGAGGGCGTGCAGCAACGTCGTCTTGCCGACGCCCGAGGTCCCGACCACGGCGGTCGCACCTCCGGCGGGCAGGTCGAGATCGCCGTCCTCCAGCAGCACCGCGCCATCAGGGGTGGTCAGCAGCAGGCCCCGGGCCGACAGGACCATGGCCTGCCTAGGCGCTGCGGTGACATGGGGCGCCCGTTGCCGCTCGGCGCTCCCGGCCCCGGAAGGTGCCTGGGTGGGGGAGCCGTCCCCTGCGAGAGGCGAGGATGTGGCCACAGGATCGCCGAGGCCGGCATGCGACAGCGTGGGAGGCACCCCTGGTGCAGACCGACCGGCCTCCAACGGCGTGCAGGGCTCACCGGCCGTTCGGGCCGGTGTGACGCGGACGGTCACGTCCGCCAGTTCGTCGAAGAGGCGCTCATCGTGGGTCACCAGGACCACGCAGCGCCCCGGTGAGCCGCGCCGGGCCGCGACGGCCCGCCTCACCAGGGCCGCCGTGGCCGGATCCATGGCCGATGTCGGCTCGTCGAGGACGAGGAGAGCCGGGTCCGCGACGAGCGCGCGGGCCAGCGCCACCCGCTGGGCCTGGCCACCGGAGAGTTCACCCGCGCGGCGGGAAACGATCTCGGGCGGCAGCCCCAGGAGGTCGAGTTGCTCAGCGACGCGTGCCGCTCGGGCACCGCGGTCGCCGACGAGGTCCTCGCCGATCAGGCGTCCGACGCGCCACAGCGGATGCAACGCGGCGCCGGGGTCCTGACCCAGTCGGCCGCAGCAGGTACGGCGCCATCTACGGGCGGGGCGGCCCTCCTTCAGGAGCGTGCCCTCCCAGCGCACGGTTCCGGCCGACCTGCGCAACCCGGCCGGGAGGGAGTCGAGGAGAGCGTGCAGCAGAGTGGTCTTGCCTGCCCCCGAGTGGCCGGTGATGACGACGACCTGTCCGGATTCGGCCCGCAGATCGGTCGGTGGCAGGACGAGGGCACCGTCCGTCGCCCGTTGCACGGTCAGCCCGTCCGCCGCGAGCAGCGGTGATTCGCTCTCTGGGGTGGTCATGGGCTTCCGTCCCTTCCCGGCCCTGCCCGGTGTGCAGCGGCGGCCAGGGCCCAGGCACAGCCGGCCAGCAGCACGGCGGGTGCCAGCAGCGCCACGGGATTGAGCGCGGCACCCGGAAGGTTCTCGCTGAGCATCAGCGCCCAGTCGGGTTCCGGCGGCTGCGGGCCCAGTCCGAGGACAGCGAGCGCCGCGGCGATCTGCAGTGCGGTCACCAGCCGGAGTCCGGCGTCCGCCGTCACCAGGCCGCGCAGTGCGGGCAGCACCTCGCGGGCGAGGACGGACGGTACCGTCTCGCCCCGCTCCAGGGCCGCGTGCACATGGCCGCTGGTGCGCAGCCGGGCCGATTCGCCGGCCACCACACGGGCGGTGAGCGGCGTGCCGCTGAGCACGGACGCTGCCACCACCGCCGTCCCGCCCGGTAGTGCGACGGCCAGCACCAGGGCAAGGACGAGAGCGGGAACCGCCAGCAGCAGGTCGCAGAGCCAGGCCACCGCGCGGGCGGTGCGCCCGCCTGCCCACCCGGCGGCCAGGCCGAGCACGGTGCCGCAGCTCACGGCCACCACCGCGGCGAGCAGCGAGACGGTCAGCAGCTCGGTGCCCCCGTGCAGCACCCGCGACAGCACATCGCGTCCGAGGCCGTCCGTCCCCAGGGGAGCCGCCGTGCCCGGCGGTGACCAGGGCAGGCCGATCTGCTGTTCCGGGTCGTGCGGGGCGGCGTACCGCCCCAGCAGTACCAGGAGTGCGACGACCCCTGCTGTGACCGGGGCAGCGGCAACCAGGCCGGTCATGAAGGAGCGCATCAGGCTCGCCCTCCGACAGCCGCCGCGACGGCTGGGCCCCTGCCGTAATCGGTGGAACCGCTCCGCCCCGAGTGGCGCACGGACAGGCGGTCGGCGACGAGCATGCACAACAGCAGGACGACGACCGGGGGCAGCGCGGCGGCCTGCACCACGGGTACGTCACGCACGGTGACCGCGGACACCAGCAGGCTGCCGGTACCGGGATAGCCGAACATCGTCTCCACCAGAGCCGTACCGGCCATCAGTCCGCCGGCCACCAGAGCGGTCACCCGCATCGCCGGAATCAGCAGGAAGGGCAGGACGTGCCGGACCAGCACGAGGGTCGGCGGCACGCCTCGCATGCGGGCGTCGCTCACATGGGGCCGACGCAGGGTGTCGACGAGCGTTCCCCGCAGCAGCGCGGTGGCGTACGCCGCCGAGGGCAGCGCCAGAGTGACGCCGGGCAGCACCAGCGCCTGAGGCGCGTCGAACGGCGAACCGCCGGGCGGCAGCAGGGACACGGCCGGCAGCCAGCCCAGCATCCCGGCGAAGACCGTGCCGAGTACGGTCGCATGGACCGACTGCGGTACGGCGGCCAGCCCGGTCGCGAGGGCACCACCGCGGCCGCCGCGCAGAAACGCGACGGTCAGGGCAGCCACCGTCAGCAGCACGGTGACGGCCAGTGCGAAGACGACGAGGGCGGCCGTGGCGGGAAGCCGCTCGGCGAACAGGCCGGTCACGGTGCGGCCGCTCACCAGGGACCGTCCGAGATCGCCGCGGACCGCACCGTACAGCCAGTCGAGATAGCGGGCCACGGCCGGCCGGTCGAGGCCGAGCCGGTCGCGCTCGTCCGCGATGTCCTGCTCGGACGCCCGTCCCGCGCGCCGGATGTCGCCCGCGTCGCCGGGCAGCAGCGCGGTGGCGGTGAAGACGACAGCCGTCGCCGCCACGGTCAGCAGGAGCGGCCGCAGAAACGGGCGGAGGGTCACTTCGCCATCCACACCTGGTCGATGAACATCCGCTGAAAGCCGGGGCCGTCGGGCAGTCCGGCCACGCCGCGGGCGGCGAGATCCAGCCCGTCGCCGGTGCCCCACACGACGTAGCCGCCGTCCTTCCACAGGTCCCGCTGGATCCCGGCGAGCAGAGTGTTGCGCCGGTCGGCGTCGAGCGTTCCCATGGCCCGTGTGAAGCCGGCGTCGAACTTCTTGTTCTTCCAGGCGATTTCGTTGGTCGGGGAGGTGGAGAGCAGGCCGACCCGCACCAGGTCGGGGAAGGAGATGCCGCCGTAGTAGCCGGTGTAGAACGCCTTCTTGGCGTACACGGCGGTCCAGTAGGTGTCGGCCGGTTCGACCTTGACCTCGGCCTTCACACCGATCTCGGACAGCTGCCGCGCGTACAGGGTGGCCGCGGTGTCCATACCGGGGTAAGCGGTCGTGGTGTGCAGGGTGATGTTCAGCCCGTCGGCGTGACCCGCCTGCTGGAGAAGTTCTTCGGCCTTCGCGACATCGCGGCCGCGCTGCGGCAGATCGCCGGGGTATGAGGGGTCGTACGGGGTGGGCAGGTCGTTGGCGATCTGCCCGTAGCCGAGGAAGACCGTGTCGACGAGGGCCTTGCGGTCCGTGGCCAGACGGAACGCCTCCCGGACCCGCGGATCGTCGAAGGGCTTGGTGTCCATCCGCATGATGAACGGATACTCGGTGACACCCTTGCGCCGTACGACCTGGAGGCCGCCGCTGTTTCCCGCGCTCTTGACGGCGGCGGGGCTGACGCTTCCGGCGACGTCGGCCTGCCCCGAGGTGACGGCGTTGGCGCGGGCCTGGGGGTCGGCCACGGCCTGGATCTCGATACGGTCCAGATGCGGGCGCGGCCCCCACCAGCGGTCGTTGCGGACCAGTACGGCCGTCTGTGCCCCGGAGGTCCGCACCTTGAAGGGACCTGAGCCGGGGACCGTCTTCGAGAAGTCCTTCGTACCTTCGGGGACGATGAAGCTGACGGATTCCAGGGCCTTGGCCGCCTGAGCCATGGGCGCGCGCGTGGCCAGGACCACGGTGTGGTCGCCGTCGGCGCTGGATGCCTTCATGTCGAAGTCGGCGAGACGGCCGTAGTTCTCGGCCGACTTGTCCGCGATACGCCGCAGGGAGTACAGCACGTCGGCGGCTCGCACCGGGCGGCCGTCGGTGAACCTCGCGTCGTCCCGGAGCGTGAACGTCCAGCGGTTCATGGCCTTGTTCGGTTTCCAGGAGACGGCCAGTCGTGGCTCGGGTTCACCGTCCTTGCCGGGGACGGTCAGCACGTCGTAGGCGAGGGCGAAGCGCAGCAGGTCGGATTCGTTGCCGAGACCGCCGTGCGGGTCGTCGCTCGCCGTGGCGGGCGAGCCGGTCACGGCGTAGCGGAGGGTTCCGCCGTCGACGGGCTTCCCCGTGGGCGCGGCCGCGTCACCGGTGTCGTCGGACGACGAGCATCCGGTCAGCAGCAGGGCCCCGGCCGCGGCCACGGCGAGGAAAACGCGGCCCGGCCGGATCGCGTGGAGGAAATCCGGTGTCCGCAAGGGCGTGGTGAGTCTCATCGTTCGTTCCGTGCTTTCCGTGTGAGGAGGCGGGATGTCCGACGCGGCCGGCCGGCTCAGCTGTTCGCGAGCGGCCCGGCGGACACGGCGGCGAGCGCCCTGTCGGTCAGGGCGGCGATCCGGGCTGCCGCCTGCCCGGTCAGCAGCGAGTAGTGGTGTCCGTCGACGGCCACCTCGTCGACCGGGCCGGACACATGGGGCCGCCAGCCCAGGCAGGCGAGGTCGGGGACGTCGTCGACTCCCATGCCGACTCCGGCGTTGCTCGGGGACGGCTGGGTGGCGCGGAACAGCAGCAACCGGGTGTCGGGGTCGGCGAGCCGGCCCGCCTTGTGATCGCCCAGGGCACGGAGGTGGCGTTCGAAGACCCCCAGGCGTACCTCGGCGGTCTCCCGGGGGCCGACCAGGCCCGCCTCACGCAGCCGTGCGGCCACGACGGACCGGGCGTCGGGGGACGGCGTACGGAGCAGCCGCACGGCTTCGTCCTGACCGAGGCCGAGGTCCATGTCGAGGAACGCCTCCAGCGACCGCAGATACCGCACGGCCGCGATCGTCGCGTCCTCGTCGGGTCCCGCTCCGCCGAGTGGCGTGATGCGGTCCGGCACATTCGAGTCGATCATCAGGAGGAGATCGGTGCGCTCTCCCCGGCGTTCCAGTTCGCAGGCCATGGCATGGGCGAGGGTGCCGCCCATGGACCAGCCGCCCAGGAGGTACGGCCCGTTCGCCTGGTACGGGCGCAGGGCCGCCAGATACCGGTCGGCCATACCGGCTATGTCCTCGGCCGCCGTTCCTCCGGTCAGTGCCGGATCGGCGAGCGCCACGACGCGCCGCCCGTCCGTGAGCAGCCTGGCCAGTTCGCTGTAGCACAGCACGTCGCCACCGGACGGGTGGACCAGGAACAGCGGCCGGTCGGTGTTGCCGTCGCGCAGTAGCAGTGCGGTGTCGAGATCATCGGGACTGTTGTCGGGACTGTTCAGGAAAGCGGTACCGGCCGGCTGCCGCCTCGGTGGCTGCGTCGCCGCGCGACGTTCCGGGGCGGCGGGCGCCTGCCGCCTGCCTGGTTCGGCACCCGCCGGCCGCCGCGCGTCGGCTTCCCAGGCGGCCCGGCTCTGTGCCAGGCGGCGTATGCGTGCGACGTACGAGGAGAACGCCCTGTCCGCCTCGTCGGCGGGCAACTCGCTTTCCAGCACGTCCCACTGGAGCAGCAGCGCGCCGTGCTGTTCGAGCACCTGATGGTCCAGCCAGGTCTGCGGGGTGCTGCTCACCCCGTACACCGGAGTGCCGGCCCAGTCCAGGTCGTGGCCACCGCCGAGCGGACCGGACAGGCCGAGGGCACTGGTGAACACGACGGGCACGGATTCGGTGCGCCCGGTGCGGGTGGACTTCTCGGCGAGCAACTCCAGCGCGGAGAACTCCCGGTGGTCCAGATCCTCGAAGAGCGAGCGCTGTGCACGGGTGGCCGCATCGGCGAAGGAGGTGTCGTTCGACCTGTCCACCGTGTGGAGCATCAGGGAGGTGAAATCGCCGACGACCTCGTCCGCGCCGGGCAGATCGGACGGCCGGTCGAACAGAGTGAGCGTGAGGGCGAACCTGTCCTGTCCCGACCAGTCGGCGAGAGCGTCCCCATAGGCAGCGAGCAGGACGGCGGTCGGGGTCAGGCCGCGCCGGGCCGCCTCGGCCTTGAGTGACGCCCAGTCGTCCGGTTCGAGCCGTGCGCTGCGGCGCCCGAAGCGGGGACGCGTATCGGCCTCCGGGGCGTGCAGCGGCAGCGCGGGGGCACTCGGCATGCTGTCGATCCGTGCCCGCCAGTAGGCCGCGGCGCGGGCGCGTTCCGGGGACTCGGCGCGCTGCTCCAGCGCGGCCACACACTCGGCGAACGTGGTGCGTACCGGTGGGAGCCGGAGTTCCGGGTCCCGGTAGAGGGAGCACAGTTCACGGTCCCAGATCAGGTAACTGGCGGTGTCGCACACGAGGACGTCCACGTTGACGAACAGGCGCACGATGTCGCCGGGCAGGCGGGCTGCCCTGATGTCGACCAGTGGCCAGCGCCCGGGACGCGGCTCCCGGCGGACGAGGCGGGTACGGATCTGTTCGAGCTTGTGGGCGCGCTCCTCCTCGCCCAGCGCGCTCAGGTCCTGGACGCGGATGCGGTAGCGGGGCACCCGGTCCAGTACCCGATTGCGTCCCTCGGGGGAGATGACCGCGCGGAGCATCGGGTGGCGGGCGATCACACGGTTCCACGCCTCCTCGTAGCGCGCGGTGTCCAGGCCCGGGCAGTCGTACTCCAGGTGGAACGAGCACGGCACGTCGCCGAGCCGGTAGCCTCCCGAGCCGCCGACCCAGTAGGCGTGCTGCACCCGGGTGAGCGGGAACTCGCCCGCGGCACCGGTCGGTTGCTCCGGCGCGGTGCGGGTTTCGTCCTCCGGTGGTACGGCCGACGCTACTGGCTCCTCGCCGGCGGGGTCCGCCGCTCCGCCGGGCGCGGGTATCAGGGGGGCGAGTGCCGCGACCGTGGGACGCGTCAGAAGGTCCTGCAGACGCAGTCCGGCTCCCCGTTCGTCGCGCAGCCTGGCCAGCATGCGGGTGGCCAGCAGGGAATGACCGCCGAGGGCGAAGAAGTCGGCGTCGCGGTCGGTCACGGGGAAGCCGAGCAGCTCGGACCACAGAGCGGCGAGCAGCTCCTCGGCGGCGCCCTGGGGCGCGGACCCTCCCTGCTGCGGGGTGCCGCCCGGTGCCTCCCCGCCCGGTGCGACGGTCGGGACGCCTGCGGTACGGCCGGCCAGATCCGCCGGAGAGACCGCCAGGGACGCGGGGGCGCGGCCCTCCTCGGCGAGATCGAGCAGCCGGTCCACGGAACGCATACCGTCCCGCAGGCCGATCGAGTGGCGTGAGGCGACCACCCGTTCGGTGCCGCCGGGGCCTATCCGCCAGCCGTCCCACGCCACACTGATCCAGCGGGTGCCGTCCCGCTCGCCGACTGCCTCCTGCTCGGCGTCCTCCCGTTCGGCCAAGGCGTCGAGAAAGCGGTTGACCGCGGCGTACGGGGCCAGCCCCAGGCCGCCGACGAAGGTGGTGGCCGACGACATCAGCAGGACGTTCGCGGGGCGCAGGTCGTCCGGCAGCCCGCGCAGGGCGGACCGCAGCGCCATCGCCGCCGACACCTTCGCCCGGGCGTGCGCTCGCACGGTCTCCTGCTCCACGGCGCGCAGGGGGGCCACCGCGGCGGAGGCCACGACACCGGCCGCGTGCACGACCAGGTCGAGTGGGCCGTACTGCTGTGACACGTTCCGCAGAAGGTCGGCCGTGGCGTCGGGGTCCGCCGCGTCGACGGCCCGTACGTCCAGTTCGACGCCGTCCTCCCGCAGCCGTCGTACGGCCTCGGCCCGCTCGGCCTGCGGGGTTCCCGGCGCCGGGTCGGACGGCAGTCCGTCACGGCCGGTGACCACGACCCGCCAGCCGTTGCGTACGAGATGGGCGGAGAGGGCCATGCCGACGTCGCCGAGTCCGCCGATCACAACGGCACTTCCGCCGGGCCGCGCCCGTTCGGGTGCCGACGGGTGCCAAGGCGTGACGCCGCGGACCCAGCGGTGTCCGCCGCGGTATGCGGCCTCCACACCGCTCGGCCCGCCGTGAGCGAGGGCACCCGCCTCCGTGCACACCCTCCGGACATCCTCGCCGCGTGCCGGTCCGGCCGGAAGGTCGAGGGTGCGCCAGCGCAGACCTGGAAACTCCTGGGCGAGGACGCGGGGCACGGCCAGCGATGCGGCGCCCTCCGGTATCGGACGGTCGCCGCTTTCCACACAGTGCGCGCCCACGCTGACGTGGAGCAGGCATGCGCTGCCGGCCCAGGGGGCGGCGGCCCGGGCGAGCCGCGCGTACCGCAGCACCGATTCGGTGACCTGCCCGGCCGGATCGGCGGACGCCTCCTCGTGGGCCCGGTCGTCCGTGTGCTCGCCGTCCTCGCCGTGTGAGTCGACCAGGACCAGGCCCACACAGGGCAGCGACGGTTCGGCGGCTGCCTGCGCGAGGGTGACGGGCCGGGCCCCGGCGGCCGCGAGCTCCTCGCGGACCTTGCCCAGCAGCGGGGAGTCCGGGGCGCCTTCGACGAGCCAGCGGCCCTCCAGTCGCGGGGATATGCCGACGGGCGACGTCCGGTGCCACACCGGCATCTGGAACGGCTCCTCCTCGTCGGGCTCGGCAGCGGTCGCGTACGGCACGGGCGAGTGACCGGGTCGTACGTCGTCGGGCTCGTCGATCCACAGGCGCCGCCGGTCGAAGGGCAGACCGGGCAGGGCGATCCGGCGCCGGCCGGGCCGGTGAAGGGCCTCGGGGTCGAGCCGGATGCCATGGGTCCACAGTTCGCCCGCGGCCGTGAGCAGGGCGGACCGTGCTCCGCGGCGCTCGTCGCGCCCCGGCACGGTGGGCAGGGTGGCGACGACGTTCGCCGCCCCGTGCTGGCGGACGAGCTGCAACAGGCCGCTGCCGGGACCCACTTGGACCACGACCGCCGGTCCCGTGCCGAGCGCAGTGGTCAGGGCGTCGGAGAACCTGACGACGGACCGCAGATGGGGCACCCAGTGCTCGGCCCCGGGCGGGGTCAGCAGCAGTTGTCCGGTGAGCGTCGTGGCGAGCGGCACGGCCGGTACGCCGGGTACGGTCGCCTCGGCGGCGGCGCGCAGCGCCGGAAGCACCGGATCGACCAGCCGCGAGTGGGCGGCCGCGTCCAGGTGGAGCCGTACGGTGTGGACGCTCTCGGCGGCCAGCCGGCGCTCGAGAACTGTCACCGCCTCGACGGGTCCGGAGACCACACAGGACCGCGGGGCGTTCACCGCGGCCAGGTCCAGCTCCGGATGGTCGCCCAGCAGCTTCACGACCCGGTCCTCGGGCAGCGCCACGGTCAGCATCGCGCCTCCCCCGGCGGTACGGGACATACCGCGGGAGCGCACGTCGACCAGGGTGACGGCATCCGCCAGCCGGAGCGCTCCGGCAGCGACGGCGGCCGCGTATTCGCCGAGGCTGTGGCCGATGAGCGCGTCCGCCTCAATGCCCCAGGAGAGCAGCGTGCGCGCCGTGGCGAGCGAAACGGTGAACAGAGCCGGAAGCCCGTGCACGGGATCCCGCAGCAGCTTCCCGGCCTCCTCGTCCGAGGGAGCTGCGGCCAGGAGCGGGACAAGACCGGGGCCGGTGCCGTCGCCACGCCCGTCGAAGAGCGCGGCACACTCCTCGACCGTGCGGGCGAACTCCGGCTCTTCGGTGAGGAGTTCACGCCCCATGCCCGGGTACTGGGCGCCGCCCCCGGGGAAGGCGAAGACGATCCTCGGCCTCGTGGGCGGGACGGCGCGCCGAGGTGCGGAGGCGATGACACGGGGCGTGTCGCCGGGCGTCTCACCGAGCACCGCGGCGGCCCGGTGGGCCTGTTCACCGCGGCCGGTGTGCAGGGTGTACGCGGCGTCGGCCGTGTCGACGTCCCGCTGGTCCAGGGCGGTGGCCGTGGCGTCGGCCAGGCGTTCCAGAGCGTCGTCGCGATGCGCGGACAGCAGGACCAACTGGGGACGGCCGTCCGCGGGGGCCACGGGGCGCTCCGGCGCACTGCCCAGCACGGCGTGGCAATTGGTGCCGCCGATACCGAAGGAGCTGACGCCCGCGTAGCGCGGTCCCGCCCACGAGTCGGCCTTGTGCTCCACGGTGAACGGGGAGTTCTCCAGTTCGAGATCGGGGTTCAGGGGCAGGGCTCCGAGGGAAGGGGGAAGCACTCCGTGGTGCAGCGCGAGCACGGTCTTGGCGAATCCGGCGATGCCGGCCGCCGAGTTGGCGTGCCCGATGTTGCTCTTGACGGAGCCGAGGGCGCACCACGCGGGGCCGGTCTCGCCGAAGACTTTCTTCAGAGCTGCGAGTTCGACCACGTCGCCGAGTCGGGTGGCGGTTCCGTGGGCCTCGACGTAACTGATCATCCTCGGTGTGACGCCGGCGAGGGCGAGGGCCTCGAAGATCGCGCGTGCCTGTCCGCGCGGGGACGGCGCCGTGAAACCGGTGCGGTCCCCACCGTCGTTGTTCACCGCGGACCCGTGCAGGACGGCGAGGACCGGGGCGCCGTCGGCGAGGGCGTCCGCGAGGCGGCGCAGCACGGCGACGCCCACGCCCTGGCTGTGCACGATGCCGGTGCCCTCCGCGGAGAACGGACGCACCCGCCCGTCGGCCGAGAAAATGCCGTCGGGGACGTGGAGGTAGCCCCTGCCCTGCGGGACGATCAGCGAGGAGCCGCCGGCCAGGGCGGTGTCGCACTCCCCCGCCAGCAGGGACTGCGCCGCCAGATGGACCGCCACGAGCGAGGTGGAGCAGGCGGTGCCGACCGAGATCGCCGGTCCGGTGAGGGCCAGCCGATGGGCGACGTGCAGCGGCAGGTAGTCGCCCACGCCCGAGATCGCCGCCTGGAGGCTGCCCACCGGGTCGGCGGCGGAGTCGGCATAGCGGCGGGCGAGGTGATGCGTCAGGTAGTCGCTGTGGGCCGCACCGGCGAAGACTCCCACGGCACCTGCCCCGACGCCCGATCCGTGCCCGGCCCGTTCCAGGGCCCGCCAGCACGCCTCCAGGAACAGCCTCTGCTGAGGATCCATCAGGGCGGCCTCGGCATCGGTGAGCCCGAACGGCTCCGGGTCGAACAGGTCCTGGCCGTCGATCAGTCCGCTCACCGGCACATGCGCCGGATTGCGCCGCAGCCGGGCCGGCAGACCGCTCTGGGCGAGTTCCTGCTCGGTCTGCCGGGTCAGCCCGCTGCGTCCCGCCACGAGCAGGTCCCAGAAGGACTCGGTGTCCGGGGCACCCGGGAAACGGCAGTCGAGGGCGGTGACGGCGATCAGTTCGTCGTCTCCCCGGTCCACCGCCTGCGACGGGTAGGTCCGATCAGGGGACTGGGTCATCCGGCGGTCTCCCGGGCAAGGGCACGCGCGGCGACCCGCGAGGCCCGGCGTGTCTGGGGTACGAGGTCGGCGGTACCGGCGTCCGAGGGCGCCGTTCGACTCGCGCCGTCCCGGGGGTGCGGGGCGAGTGCGCGGGGGTGCGGTCCCTGCGCGTGCAGTTCGCCGATCCGGGCGGCGAGTGAGCCGACGCCGGCGTGCGCGAACATGTCGCCCAGCGCCAGGCGTGGGGCGGTGCCCTGGCGGAGCCGGCGATGCGCCAGAACCAGGGTGAGCGAGGTCGCGCCCAGGGCCGTGAAGGTGCTGTCGGCCTGGACCGGGGATCCGGTGAGATCCGCGAAGACGGACATGACTTCGTCGAGCACGGCCTGGTCCCGCGCCGGGTCGGCATGATGCGCGACGGGCGGGAGGGAGACGTCGGCGTCCCGCACGGGGTGGGCAGGGGCGGTGGAGGCCGTGGCGCCCGGAGATGGGGCCGGCCCGGCGACTGCCGTGGCCGGGGCAGCCGGACGGTGGACGATCTCGGCCAGTCCCCCGGCAGCGAGCCTGGCTTCGAGGCGGGACGGCCCGGCGAGTCGCCGCACCCGTCGCAGCCAGTACGCGGTCGCCTCCAGCGCCTGGTCGGGGGGAAGCACGCCGGGCCTGAGGACGATCGCGGCTTCGAGTCCGAGCGCGGCGGCTTCGTCGAGCGCCTCGGCGGCCCACCCGGTACCGGTTTCTTCCGGCGGCGCCTCGGCTGCGACCACCGGTTCCGCGGTCTGGGACCGGCCGTCGCTCCGGTCCTCCTGCACCGGGTACGGGCTCGTGAGGGCCGCATGGTCGATCTTGCCGTTGGCGGTGACCGGCAGCTGGTCCAGGACGACGAACCGGCTGGGGATCATGTACTCGGGCAGCCGCTCACGCAGCGCGGCCGCCAAGTCCTCGGGAGACGGAGCCCGGGCGGTTCCCTTCGGTGACAGATGGGCGACGAGCCGCGGCCGCCCGTCAGGTCCCCGCACGGACGAGGCGACACACTGCCGCACGCCGGGATGCCGCCCCAGCACCGCCTCGATCTCGCCCAGCTCGATGCGATGCCCGCGGATCTTCACCTGCCGGTCGGCGCGGCCGAGGAATTCGATGGTCCCGGCCACCGTCCACCTGCCCAGGTCACCGGTGCGATAGAGACGCTGCCCGAGAACCGGGTGAACCGCGAAGCGCTCGCCGGTCTGGACGGGATCGCCGACGTAGCCGCGTGCCAGTCCGTCACCGCCGATGAACAGTTCACCGGCTTCACCGACCGGGCACGGCGCACCCTGCTCGTCCAGTACGTGGAAGGACTGGCCGCGCAGGGCCCGGCCGTAGGGAATGCTGCGCCAGCTCGGGTCGGTGCGTCCGACGGGGTAAGTGATGGACCAGATCGACGCCTCGGTGGCGCCGCCCAGGCTCATGAACTCGGCCTGAGGGGCGAGCCTGCGCAGCCGCTCGGGCAGGGTCAGGGGAATCCAGTCGCCGGACAGCATCACCAGGCGCAGGGTGCGCAGGGCCTCGGCGGCTGCGTCCGGTTCCAACTCCGCGTACTCGACCAGCATCTCCAGCAGGGCCGGGGCGGTGTTCCACACGGTGACACCGTGACGTCCCGCCTGCTCCAGCCAGTGCTGCGGGTCACGCTGCCGGGCGGGGTCGGGGAGTACCAGGGAGCCGCCCGCGCCCAGGACTCCGTAGATGTCGAAGACCGAGAGGTCGAAGCTGAGGGCGGACAGGGCGAGTACGCGGTCGTCGGCGTCGATGCCGAACCGGTCCACGATGTCGTCGATGGTGGTGCGGGCCGCGCGGTGCTGGATCTCGACACCCTTCGGGCTGCCCGTGGAGCCGGAGGTGAAGATCGTGTAGGCGAGGTCGTCCGGACTCGGCGTCTTCGAGGCGACGAGGTCTTCGGGGACGGCACGGCGTGCGGGCGTGCCCATGGCGGTCAGGCGGTGCACGGTGACACCCGGTGGCCAGGCGATCTTCACTCCGCGGCCGACCAGCGCGTGCCGGACACCGGCCCGTTCGCAGACGGCGGCGACCCGGGCGTCGGGCCAAGTGGGCTCGATGGGCAGGTAGCCCGCCCCGACGGTGCTGACCCCGAGGACGGCGGTGATCTGCGCGACGCCCTTCTCGCAGGCCACGGCCACAAGATCACCGGGGCCGGTCCGATGGGCGGTCAGGAGCGCGGCCGTGGTGGCGGCGTTCTCCGCGAGCCGGCCGTGCGTGACGGCACCGGATGCCCCGTGCAGGGCGGGCCGCTGCGCGTGTCGGCGGGCGGCTTCCTGAACCGGCGAGTGCAGCAAAGGGCCCGCGTCGGGGAAGGGCGCGACGTCGAGGGGCTCCTCCGGACGGAAGGTCGGGTCCCAGCCCAGTGCGGGATCCCGCCACGCGGCGCTCTCCGCCAGTCTGCGCAGCAGCCGGACATGGGCGTCGAGCAGGGCCTGTACATAACCGGCCGGGAACGCGCCGTCGACCCAGTCCCAGGCGAGCCGGAGCCGGCCGCCCTCATCCCACACGATGTGGTCCAGGAGGACCTGAGGGGTCTGGGAGATGCCGTAGACCTCCTCGCCGATCCACGCGGCGGGCGGCTCGTCGTCACCGCAGAGGCCCACCCCACTGGTGAACACCACCGGGTAACGGGGAGCGGGAGCGGTGCCGGAGCTCCGTGCGGGGACGTGGTCCCTGAGCACCTCCACCCCGGAGACGGAGCGGTGGTCCAGGTCTTCCCAGAAACATCTGTTGACCTCTGCGGCGTAGCCCGCGAATCCCTCCCAGCGGCCGGGCGTGAAGGGAGGTGTGCCGACGAGGGCGGTGGTGGTGAAGTCGCCCACCGCATCGGCCGCCTCACCCGATGTCTCGGGCCGGTCGAACAGGGTGGTGTTGAGGCATATTCGGTCACCGGCTCCCCAGCGGCCCAGCAGGGCGGCGAAGGCGGCGAGCAGGGTGGCGGTCGGGGTGACGCCGAATTCGGCGCTGCGGGCGCGGACGGCGGCCCACGTCGGCGCGTCGAGGGCCGCGGCGCTCCGGACGAACCGGGGAGGCGTGGTGTCCTCCCCCTCGCGCAGCACAGGAAGGCGCGGGGCGTCGGGGAGTCGGGGAGCCCGCTCCGACCAGTAGGCACGGTCGCGTGTCCGCCGTGCGGCCCATTCCGGATCAGTCGTACGGGCCCGCTGCATGTGCGCGAAGTCCGTTTCCGGAACCGGTAGTTGTGCGGTGGGATCGGTGACGAGCCGGCCCCACTGGCTCATCAGGAGCATCCAGCCCGCGAGGTCGGTGACGAGCACGTCCACACCGACGTGGAGCCGTGTCCTGCCGTCCGGCAGCAGCGCCGCGTGGATGTCGAAGAGCGGCCAGGTGCCGGTCGGCCTCACCTGGTGGGAGCGCTCGTGGCGAAGGCGGGACAGCGCGAGGTGGGCGTCGTCCGGGGAGGCGTTCCGCAGGTCGGTGGTGCCGATCCGGTAGGGGCCGACGTCGGCCAGGATGCGCTGCCGGCCGCGTTCGTCCACGGTCATACGGAGCATCGGGTGGTGCTCGATCAACCGGTTCCAGGCTGCTTCCAGGCGCCCGAGATCCGCGAGGGGGTCCTCGGCGACGCGGTCGTACTCGTAGTAGTAGAAGGTGGCCACCCCTCCGAGGGGCAGCCCCTCCTGTCGGCCGACGAAGTAGGACGCCTGAATGGGCGTCAGGGGGAAAGGCCCGCCGTCGTCCTGCGGACTCCCTGCGAAGGCGTCGGCTTGTGTGCCGCCCGGGGCCGCTCGCTCCCCCGGTCCTCCAGCCTGTTCGTGAGCAGGTGCCTCCTGCACTTCGGCGGCGAGCCGGTTCGCGATGTCCTGAGCAGTGGCGCCGTCGAGGAAGGTCGTGAGGGGAAGGTCGGCGTCGGTGCGCTCGCGGATCCGGCGCCGCAGCCGCACAGCGGTGAACGACTCCAGTCCCAGAGCCGACAAGGGTGTGTCCGGCGTGATCAAGTCGCTCTGCATGCCGAGGACTTCGCCGATGCATTCGATGGTGCTTGCGAGGACGTCATCGGCAGGGACGAGCTGACTCATCCGGCCTCCGCTCCGTGGAAGATGTGGACGGTGTGGTGGGTCGTTTCGGACAGCAGGCGTTACTCACCCGGGCGCGTGAGGAGGTGCAGCCCGAGGTCGGGCTTCCCTACGGGCCGCATGGCCAGCCCGGCTTGGGCGGCCTCCTCGGCCAGTTGGTTCTCGCTCGCCACCCACCAGCGGTAGTCGACCGTGACCTCGGACAGCGGCCGGCCGTCCCGCAGGACGCGGTAGTCCATGCGCCAGGTGATCTCGTCCTCCCCCGAGGGCTCCGCGGTGGCCCACCCCTCGTAGTGGAGGGCGCCCACGTCCGCCGAAGCCATCCGGGTGCGCGGAACCTGCTCGGGTGCGAAGGGCGGAGTGATACTGACGATGAGTGCGCCGCCGGGTGCGAGACGGCGTGCGGCGCTCCCCCACAGGGCCCGCCGTTCGGCCGGCGGCAGGTGTCCCAGCACGTTCACCGCGACCATCGCGCGCAGCCCGTCAGGGAACGAGGCGTGTACGGCATCTTCCGCCAGCACCGTGACCCGCTCGCGCAGTTCAGGGTCATCGTGGACGCGCGCCAGCAGCACGGCGCGCATGGCGGAAGAGGGCTCGACGGCCAACACGGGGTGATCGCCCGGAAGGGCTGCACAGATCACTTGCACTCCCCGGCCGGTACCGGCCCCGACATCGACTACCGGTCCGGGCCCCGCTTTCACCTGCTGGAGCGCTTCGGCCAGCGCCGGGCCAAGGGACTGCCATGTCCCGGCGATCATGAGGTCGAGGTACTCGGCCGAGCGTTCGTACGGATCCAACACGGCAACTCCCGGAACTAGATAAATACGATTGTCATTTTCATCTAGGTCGCGACGTGGGCGCAAGGCCAGGCGTGCTGTCACTCTTGACCGAAACACAGGACAGGCGCCCATCACGGCGCCAACTACGCCACATACGCACCTTTTGGTCGCTCTACGGCGGGGCGCATGACGAATTTTTTCAGACATAAGAGCGACTACGGACCGGGAGCGGATGGCTGAAAATCGACCCAGCGGCAGGAACATCGGCGGCCCGACGGCACCAGCCCGCCGCCACTCTTCGCCGAGCTGCGAGACGGGCCGCCTCGTCGCGTCCGGCTCCCCTACGGATCCGAGCCTTGGCCACTGACCCGCCACACGGACGTATGGGCCGCCCTCGCGCACCCGGGCCTCAGCCCCGACTCCCACAATCCGGGTCCGCCCCGGGTTTCGCGGCTGCCGCCCGGACCCAGTCAGGTGTCGTTCCTGCGCATGGACGATCCCGACCACGGACGCCTCCGGCGCGCTGTCACCCCCGATCAGGCCCGCGATGAACACCCCGGCGATGAGGAGGTTCTGCACGACCAGACTCCGGGCGCGGCGGGAGAAGGTGATCACGGGAACGGTGGCGAGTTCATGGCGGGCGATCACCGCGTCGGCGGTCTCCGAGGCGAGGTCGGATCCCGCGCGGCCCATGGCGACGCGGGTGTGGGCGCACCGTTGACCCCGTCTCCGACGACCACCACCTTGCGTGAACTGCCGACGGCCGCCCGACGGGAAGTCGGGCGGCCGTCGACATGGCGTCGCATCGCGAGTGCGGCACGTGGGGGTCCTTGCACTATGAGCGCAAGGACCCCCTATTCCTGCTTATTCCTGCGCGTGCCGGATGGCGTCCAGCACGATGTGTGCCACATGGTCGTCGATCAGGCTGTACTGCGTCTCACGGGCCTGACGCCGGGCCGTGACGATCCGGGAGGTCCGCAGCACCCTCAGATGCTGAGAGACCAGCGGCTGACTCACGCCCAACGCTGTGACCAGTTCATGGACGTACTTCCCGCCCTCGGCCAGTTCACGGACAATGCCCAGCCGCACGGGTGAGGCCAGGGCGCGCAGCAGGTCACTGGCGGCCTGCAAGGTCTCCAGCGGCTCGCCCGCAGGGGGAGGGGAAGTCATCGCCACATGCACACATTAGCATATGACAATGATTCCCAACGGCGTTCGCCTGCCGCAGCGCCACAGGAACGTGCCGTCAGTGGTCATCCCAGTGTCCTTCATGGGCGGCGTGGCGGTGGCCGTCATGCAGGTAGTCGGTGTGGTCCTCGTGCGGCACGGCAGCATGCCCACAACCTTCGCCGTGCTGGTGGTCGTGGCCGTCGTGGGTGGCGTGACCGACAGGGGTGCACTCGTCGACATGGTCGCCGTGAACCCGGTGGATGTGACCGTCATGCGCGTAGTCGGTGTGGTCGCCGTGCGGGAAGGCGACGTGGCCACAGCTCTCGCCGTGAGCGTGCGTGTGACCCTCGTGGGTGCGGTGATCGGTGGCGGTGGTCATAGGGGGACTCCTTGCTTGCCTCTCTGGTCGCCCATGGCTCTCGTCTCGGACGACGTATTGCGACATTAGCATATAGCGATTCCTGCATGGATCGCGGAGCCCCCTCCACCGTCCACACCAGACCACCACAACTCCACTTGAGCCCCATCCCAAGTGGGCGACGGGCGCGCATCCGCCGCTCAGCTCATCGCAGGACGCCGCCGAGAACCACAGCGCCTCGGCGTTACCCCTGCCATTGCGGTACGACACCGGCGCCTCGGGGCGTAAGAGAGCGCATGGGAGGGAAAGGTGCTATACGGCGAACCGCGGGACGAAGTGTCGGCCGCGCTCGGCATGCCGGACCTTGGCATTCTCAGGGAAGGGACACGCATGGGCAGGCCCTTGTATCTGGAACCACGACTCGGTCCCCGGTTGCAATCCCTGCTGCAGTCCCCCGACTTACTGCACATGCTCACCGACGCGCTGGGATCACCGCTCAACGTGCTCGTGCCCGACCAGATCGCGGAGAACCTCGAGCGGTTCCGGTCCGTGTACCGCAGGCACCACCTGTCCGGCCAGGTCTTCTTCGCCCACAAGGCCAACCGGTCAAGTGCCCTGGTGCGGCGGCTCGCCGCCACGGACGCGGGCGTGGACGTGGCGTCGCTGGGCGAACTGCAGCACGCTCTCGGCGCCGGTTTCGTGTCCGACCGGATTCTGGCCACCGGGCCCAAGAACCCGGAGTTCCTGTGGCTGGCCGCCCGCGCCGGGGTGACCGTCAGCGTCGACTCGGTCGGCGAGCTGGAGCAGCTCGCCGGGCTCGTCCGCAAGCACGCCCTCCCCCGGGCCCGCGTCCTGCTCCGGTTGTCGGGGTTCGAGGCATCCGGCGTGCGGGTGCTGAGCCGGCGCAGTCGCTTCGGCTCGCCCGTACCGGAAGTGGACGGCCTGTTGGAGGCGGTCGAACGGCACGGCGACACGGTCGAACTGCACGGCGTGGCCTACCACTTGGACACCACCAGTCTTACCGAGAAGGCAACCGCCCTGGAGGGCTGTCTGACTGTCCTGGAGGCGTGCCGGAGCCGTGGCCTGCGGCCGCGGGCCGTGGACGTCGGAGGCGGATTCGGCGTCAACTACCTCGGCGACAGCGAGCAGTGGGAGCGGTACACCACAGAGCTCACGGGCGCCGTTCTGGGCAGGCGACCTCCCCTGACCTGGCGGGGGCACGGCTACGGGCTGCGCAACGAGGGCGGCACGCTGCGCGGGACACTGGGGTTGTACCCGGCTCACCGGCCGGTCGCCGGGGAACGGTATCTGGACGAACTGCTGGCGCACCCCGCCGCTTCGCTGAATGGCCGGCCGCTGGCCACGCTGCTGCTGGAGCACCTGTACGACCTGTATGCGGAACCCGGGCGAGCCCTGGTGGACCAGTGCGGGATCACGCTGGCGACGGTCCTTGAGGTGCGCGACCCCGGCACGGGTGGTGCCCTGCTGGTACGGCTGGCGCTGAAGGCCGACGACGTGGCCCTCGAAGAGCACGGGGTGCTGATGGACCCCGTGGTCATCCGCGAGGACGGCGCCGGGGTCCGTGCCGACGCGGCACCCGTCGGTGTCCATCTCTTCGGCAGTCTCTGCCTGGAGACCGACATGATCACCCGGAGGACGGTCTTCCTGCCACACCGGCCCGAGCCCGGCGACCTGATGGCCTTCGTGAACACCGCCGGCTACGCCATGGACTTCCACACCGGCCACGCACAACACCAGCCCGTCGCCCGCAAGGTCGCCGCCTGGCAGGACGGCGGCTCATGGCGTTGGAGCCTCGACGAACAGTACTGGCCGACGACGCCCTCGGGGGGACACCAGTGAGGTACGACAGCATCACCGAGGTCATAGGCAACACCCCCCTGGTGCGCGTCGACCCGGCCGTCACCGGTCTGCGGAACATCGACCTGTTCGCCAAACTGGAGATGCTCAACCCCTTCGGCTCGGTCAAGGACCGGACCGCCTGGAACATGGCGCGCCCCCACCTCGCCGACGCGGCCGAACACGCAAGCCAGATCGTCGAACTCTCCAGCGGCAACACGGCCAAGGCCCTGGCCGTCATCGCCGGAATGCACGGACTGACCTTCAAGAGCGTCACCAACCGCATGCGGGTGCCGGAGATCAAGGAACTGCTCCTGCTGCTGGGCGCTCAGATCGAGGAACTGCCGGGACAGAGCGAATGCCTCGACCCGACCGCGACCGACGACCCGCTCACCCTGTTCCACCGCACCCTCGCCGAGGCCGGCAGCGCCTGTCTGCACACCGACCAGTACTTCAACCCCCGTAACACCGAAGCCCATCTGACCGGCACCGGCCCGGAGATCGTCAAGGACCTGGACGGCCGGGCCCCGGACTGGTTCATCGCCTGCGTGGGCACCGCCGGCTCCTCCACCGGCGTGGCCAGGGTGCTGCGCGAGCACGACCCGAACGTACGGGTCGTCGGGCTGGTCGGGGCCAAGTCCGACTTCATACCGGGCATCCGCACGATCGACGAGGTCCACGAGGTCGGCCTGTTCGACCCGGACACGTACGACACGATGGAAACGGTGAGCGCCGACGAGGCCATCGAGGGGATGCTCACCCTGGTCCGCCGCTGCGGAATGCTCGCCGGGCCCACCGGCGGGGCCGCCTACTACGGGGCGGTCCGTCATCTGCGCGAGGTGGACGCTCAGCTCACGGAGCGTCAGACGGCCGTCTTCATCGTCTGCGACCGCGTCGAAAGCTACCTGAGCTACGTCCGGCAGCGGCGGCCGGACCTGCTGGGCCGGCCCCGCCGGAAGAACTCCGTGGCCGACCTGTCCCCCGCCGAAGTGAGCGCCGCCCCGGCCATCGGTGTCGAGGACGCCCAGCGGTGGATCGCCACCGACGGGCCGCTCGTGGTCGACCTGCGCAGCCCGTTCGCGTACGCGGCGCTGCACATCGACGGGTCGGTCAATATCGTCGACGAGCTGTTCGACGATCTCCTGCGGGGCGGCCTTCCTTTCAGCCGGAGCCGGCCGGTGCTGCTGGCCTGTCCGGTGGGCGAGAAGTCCGCCCGGTACGCGGCCCTGCTGACCCGCATGGGGCATCCGGACGTCCGCAGTCTCGCCGGCGGCATCGTCGCCTGGCGCGACCACGGCGCGCCGCTGGTAAGGGACTGACATGACCGTCACCTCGGCCCGGGGCAACGGCATGGTACTCCCCGACGACCTGCGGGACTGGCAGGACGAACTGCGCGCCCAGTTCCCGATCATCACGGCCCATCCGGAGCTGGCCTACCTGGACAGCGCGGCCACGGCCCAGAAGCCGCAGGCCGTGCTGGACGCCGCCCAGACCTACCTCACCACCACCAACGCCAACGCGGGCCGCGGCACCTACACCTGGGCCAACCGCACCACGGAACTCGTGGAAGGAACCCGGGACCGAGTCAAGGAGTTCCTGGCCGACCCGGCTCCGGAGCGCTCCGTCGTGCACTTCACCAGCGGCACCACCGAGGGACTGCGCACCATCGCGCGCGATTGGCTGGCCTCGTACCTCACTGACGGGGACGAGATCGTCGTCCCTGTGGCCGACCACCAGGCGAACATTGCGCCCTGGCTGGAGACGCAGCAGATCTTGGCCGGTCAGGGGGTGCGCATCCACGTCCGTCCGATGCCCTACCAGCCCGGTTCCCACGACTACGACCACGTCGCGCTCGAACAACTGGCCGGACCCCGGACCCGGTTCGTCGCCGCCACCCATGTGCACCACGTCTACGGCGGGAACATGAACGTCCACCGCATCCGTCAGGCAGTCGGCCCGGAGGCGGTCATCTGCCTCGACGCCGCCCAGAGCATCGGCCATCTGCCGGTGTCGGTGGCCGACCTGGACGTGGACTTCGTCGTCTTCTCCGGGCACAAGGCACTGGCCCTGCCCGGTACGGGCGCGGTGTGGGCCCGGCAGGCGCGCGGACCGGACTTCGCACCCGGCGGATGGAACGGCACTCCGAACACCATCGGCATCGTTTCCCTGGCCGCCGCGGTCGACTGGCTGGAGGCCGCCGGCACCGACCGCATCGAGCGATGGACGGTGGCCCTGGCGGCTCGGCTCACGGAAGGGCTGCGCCACCTGGACGCCTACGAGATCCTCGGCTGCCACCTCAGCCTGGCCGCCGACTCACCCGTACAGCAGCGCCAGGGCATCGTCACCTTCCGGCACCGCGACATCGATTCCGGAGACCTCGGCTTCATCCTTTTCAGCCACGGCTTCATGGTGCGCTCCGACAACCACTGCCAGGGCAGGGCGGGCGAGAAGACCGGCTCGGTGCGCGTCAGCCCGCACGTGTACAACACTCCAGAGGAAATCGATCGGTTGCTGTCCGTACTCGCCACGCTGCAGTAACACGCAAGTAGATGTGAATGGGAACCGTTTTCACCTGTAGGGTGCCGTGTTCAGGAAGACAGGTGCGAACGACGAGGGCGGCGCGACCGGATGGGACTGAGCATGGCGACGGCCGAGCTGTGGGTGGAACGCTGGGAACGCCAGCAGCAGCGGTACGCCGTCGGCCGGGAAGAGCGGTTCGCTGTGATCGCCGACGTTGTCGACCTCGTCACGGCCGGCAGCGCGGCCAGGCCCCTCGTCCTCGACCTGGGCTGCGGGCCCGGCTCGCTGGCAGCGCGCCTGGCGCGGCAGTTGCCGGACGCGGACATCGTCGCAGTGGACATGGACCCGTTGCTGCTGGAACTGGCCCGCACCCACCACGGGACCGCCGCCCGCTACGTCGAGGCGGTCATCGGCGAGCCCGGCTGGATCCAGGCGCTGGACCTGGACCGCCCGCTGGACGCGGCCGTCTCCACGACGGCCCTGCACTACCTCGCTCCGGACGCCCTGAGCCGCACGTACGAACAACTCGCCGCGCTCCTGCGCCCCGGCGGCGTCCTCGTCAACGGCGACCACCTCGCGCCCGAGAACGACTCAAGGACCGCGGAGATCGCCGACCACATCGGACTGCGCTGGGCGCAGCGGCAGAGGGTCTTCGCCCACGAGGACTGGCACGCCTGGTGGGCAGCCGTGGCCGACGACGCGGAGCTGGCCGACCTCCTCGCCGCACGCCACCACCGGCCACGCAATGGCACGGGCGGTGGAAACGGCCCCGGCCTGCCCCTGTCCGCGCACGTACGGCTGCTGCGGCAGGCAGGGTTCACGGACGCCGGTCCGGTCTGGCAGTACGGCAACAGTTACGTGGTGGTGGCCACCCGTTAGGCAACGTGACCCGCCGGGTCGGCCCCATCCGGGCGTTGGACCAGCTTCGTGAGGAGCCCGTGACGGGGAGCCAGGCGCCAGGTGACGGCGAACAGACCGGTGCGGACCACGACCACCGAGCCTCCCGCGGCGAGGTCGCAGGCGTACGAGACGTACAGGCCGGCGGGGGTGATGAGCAGGGCGAGGACGAGGATGTTGCCGACCGCCTCCGGGGACATCACGATCGTCGTGGTCACGACGACATACAGGGTCAGCGACTTACCGACATCACCAGCAGAGTCGTGGCGATGTCGGGCAGCGGGTCGGCGGGCAGCATGATGCGGATCGTCGCCTCGTCCGGGCCGTAGTGCAGCCGGATGGTGCTGCGCGATGTCTTCGGCGGAGAAGCCCAGGCGCAGGACATTGTCGGCGTAGGGCGGCAGGTCGAGGTAGCCGCGCAGCCAGTCGGTTCCGACGGCCCGCGCCTCCTCCGCGTCCGCGCAGAGGATCACCGTCTGTTCCACGAGTACGCGCGCGCCGTCGCCGACCTCTTCGCGGGTACGCCGGGTGTGCTCCGGGGTGATGAGGTACGGATGGACTCCCAGGGCCCGCTTGGCCGGCACCGGTGGCCGCGCGGTGTCGACGCCGTCGAGGAAGGTTTCCATCGCCGCCGGCGGCCGGCGGTAGCGACCGGGCTCGGACGCGTCGACCACGGAGGCGTTGCGTGGACCACGGCACCCGTACTGTCCACGCTGAGCTCAGGCGTCGCGAGCGACGCGGAAGCCGGTGTTGCCGCTGGTGCTGTCCGGGGTGTTACTGGTCCGTGCGGCCACCCGGTACCGGTTGCAGTAGCTGTGGTGGCACAGGTAGGAGCCGCCGCGCACGACGCGGGAGCCGCCCCGTTCGGTGTCCCGCTCCGGGCCCCGCGGATTCACGGCGCATCCGGCGCCGGGGTACTCGATGCTCCACCAGTCGGCGCACCACTCCCAGACGTTTCCGACCACGTTGTACAGGCCGAAGTCGTTGGGCCGGTAGGCGTCCACCGGTGCCGTCCCGCGGTGGCCGTCCTCGGCGGTGTTCTTCACCGGGAACCGGCCCTGCCAGATGTTGCAGCGGTGCTCGCCGCCCGGGGTGAGCTCGTCACCCCACGGGTAGACCCGCTGTTCCAGGCCGCCGCGCGCGGCGAATTCCCACTCGGCCTCCGTGGGGAGCCGGGTGCCCGCCCACTGGCAGTAGGCATGTGCGTCGTGCCAGGACACGTGGACCACCGGGTGGTTCTCGCGGCCTTCGACGGAACTGCCCGGCCCTTCTGGTGCCGCCCACAACGCGCCTTGGACGCCGCACCACCAGGGCGTGACCTCCGGTCGTGGGGAAACGCGGCGCAGTTCGGCAGGCAGGAAGCCTGCGAACACGTACGACCACCCGAACCGCTCGGCGTCGGTACGGTAGCCGGTCTCGGTGACAAAGGCGGCGAACTCGGCGTTGGTGACCGCGTGGGCCGACAACTGGAACGCATCCACCCGCACCGGGCGGACCGGACCCTCACCGTCGGTGGGAAACGCGTCGGAGCTGTCGGTTCCCATGAGGAACTCCCCGCCGGGAATCGGCACCAACACCGAGCACGGTCGATCCCGCACGGCCGGAGCGAGTGTCGGTCGTGGCTGGTCCGTCGTGACCTGGCCGCGGGGAGGGGCGCAGCATCGAGCTCTCTTCACCGCACGCCTCCTTCCACCAGTGATCGCTTGTCCGGGACCGCGTCGAGGCGCTCCCGCACGTACGACCCCCGGTGAGTATCGCCCGGCTGCGTGCCGCGTTCCCGGAGCCAAGTGGTGCCGGCGAGCGGCTCGCGCAGGAACACGGTCACGGGTTCGGGGGCGAACAACTCGGGCTCGATCTGGTCGCGTTCGGCGAAGACGGTCCGCTGTGCCATCTGCGCTTCCCTTCGGTTGCCGGACAACGGCCGATCAGCCGACCCGCTCGGACCGCACGGGCTCGCCCGGCGCGGGCAGGTCGACTCCGGGGATCCGGGGGTCATCGCGTTCCGGCAGGGTATCCGCCGTTTCGACGAGCCACCGCAGCAGGGCTTCCGACAGCCCGGTCTCGACCTCGGCCGACTCCGGACGGCCGGCGAGGTTGTGCGCCTCGTCCGGGTCGGCCGCCCGGTCGTAGAGTTCGGCCGGCTCGTACAGCCGCCAGACGTAGGTCCAGCGCTGGTCGCGGACCGCGACGGCCTTGCCGACGGCACGGGGCCGGTCGTGCTGCAGGGCGCACTTGCGGTCGTAGGGGAACGGCGAGTGCTCGAACTTCGGCTCCTCCTCCGCGAGGAAACCGCCCTCGGTGAACGCGTACTCGCGGTGGCCCGCGGCCGGGTCGTGCAGCACGGGCAGCAGGCTCCGGCCGAAGTGCCCGTAGCCGGGGTCGATCCCGGCGATGTCGAGCAGGGTGGGGAAGACGTCGATCAGCTCGGTCATCGCGTCGACCGTTCCGGCCGCGGGCAGGCCGCCGCCACTGATGATCAGCGGGTCGCGCGTGATGCAGCTCTCCAGCCCGGACGGCCACTTCTCGATCACGCCGAAGTCGCCGAGGTACTCGCCGTGGTCGGAGAAGAACACCGTCACGGTGTCGTCGGCGGCGCCCGCCCGGCGCACCGCGTCGAGCAGCCGCCCGACGTGGTGGTCCAGCCGCGAGACCATGCCGTGGTAGGTGGCGGCGACCTCGCGCCACATGTCCGGGGTCACGCGGTCGGTGCCGTAGTAGTCGCGGATCCCCTGCAGATAGGCGGGTTCGGGACCGGTGCCGGACACCGGCTCGGGCATCGCGTCCCGGTCGTGCAGGGAGAACCACGGCTCGGGTGCCTGGAATGGACAGTGTGGCGCGACCAGCGGGGCGAACAGCACCCACGGCTGCCCGGGTGGCTCGGCGAGCCAGTGCTCGGCGGTGCGCACGGCCGCCTCGTCGAAGTCGATGTCGTCGGGGTCGAGGATCTGTCCCCGGTAGAACAGCCGGCTCCACACCTCGTCGTCGGCGCCGGGCAGCTCAGGCCGCCGGGCCGCCGCCGGGGCCGCCGCCCAGCGCCCGCTGGTGGGCTTCGTCGTGAACCCGTGCTCGTGCACGGCCAGTTCGGTGGCGCCGGGGCCGAAGGTGTCCCCGCGGTCGCCTGCCCACGTCACGTGGTAGCCGTTCTCGCGGAACGCGCGCAGGAAGTTCGGCTCGTCGGCCCGCAGGGGTGTGCCGAACGAGCGGTGGCCCGCCGTGTGCGGGTACCAGCCGGAGAGGAACGACGCACGGCTGGGCGCACACACCGGGTGCTGCGCGAACGCGTTGGTGAACACCGTGCCCTGCTCGGCGAGCCGGTCGAGGTGCGGCGTGCGGGCCAGGGTGTTGCCGAACGCGCCGAGCGCGTCGGCCCGCAGCTGGTCGGCCACGACGACCAGGAAGTTCGGCCGGTCCCTCATCGTTGTCTCCTCGTCTTCCTGCCATCTGAGTCTTCCTGCCACCTGACCAGGTGATTCGCCACTCGGCCCGATCGACTGCGTCCAACCCCTTGCACCTTACTGAGTACTCGGTAAGGTAACCGCCATCACATGGAGTGGCAAGGAGGAGCTCGTGTCAGAAGCGCCGTCGGTGCGTAACCGCCGACCCCCCGGAGTGCGGCGAGAGCAGATCCTCGCCGTCGCCACCGAGATGTTCGGCGACAGCGGCTTCCGGGGCGTGGCTCTCGCCGACATCGCCGCGCGCGTGGGCATCTCGCAGCCTGGCCTGCTTCACCACTTCAAGAGCAAGGAGGAGCTGCTGATCGCCGCGCTGGAGCGGCGTGACGCCGACAGCAGCCAGTACGTCGCGGAGATGTTCCGCACCTCCTCGGTGGTGGACGCGTGGCTGTCGCTGTGCCGCCACAACATGGAGAACCCTCAGTCCATGCGACTGTTCGCGGTGGAGTCCGCCGAGAGCATCGAGCCCGGCCACCCGGCCCACGAGTTCTTCCGGCGCCGGTACGACCGGCTCCGTGAGGCCACGGCCGGCCGCGTCCGCCGCGACCAGGCCCTGGGCCGGCTGCCGGCGGAGCTCGATCCGGCGGCGTTCGCGGCCGAGCTGCACGCGGTCATGGACGGGTTGCAGGTCCAGTGGCTGCTGGACCCCTCCTTCGACATGGCCGGGGTCCTGGCCGCCTACCTCGAGCGGTTCCGACGTCCGGAGGGCGAGTCGCGTTGAGCCGTCATCTCGAAGAGCACCTCGACGCGCTGGTCGGCAAGCTCGACCTGTCGCGGAAGGTCCGGCTACTGACCGGTGCCACGCACTCGCACACCTGCGCGGAGCCGGCGGTGGGACTGCGGGCGATGACGTTCTCGGACGGCCCGGCAGGGGTCCGCGGACCCTCGTGGGACGACGAGGAACCGTCGGCCTGCCTGCCCTGCCCGACAGCCATCGCGGCGAGCTGGGACACCGGCCGCGCCGCGGACGCGGGACGGCTGCTCGCGGCCGAGGCCGTGCGGAAGGAGGTCGACGTGGTCCTCGCGCCCACGGTCAACCTGCACCGCAGCCCGGTAGGGGGCAGGCACTTCGAATGCCTTTCCGAGGATCCACTGCTGACCGGCCGGATAGGCGCCGCGCTCGTCGGCGCCCTGCAGGAACACGGCGTGGCGGCGACGGTCAAGCACTACGTCGCCAACGACTCGGAGACCGACCGGTTCTCCGTCGACGTGCGGCTCGGCGAGCGTGCGCTGCGGGAGCTGTACCTCGCGCCGTTCGAGGACATCGTCCTGACCGCGCGGCCGTGGCTGCTGATGGCGGCGTACAACGGTGTCAACGGCATCACGATGACCGAGCACGAGCTGCTCGGCGACCCGCTGCGCACCAAGTGGGGCTTCGACGGTGCGGTCGTCTCGGACTGGCGCGCCACGCGCTCCCTCGCCGCCGCCTCGGCCGGGCTCGACCTGGCCATGCCAGGGCCGGAGGGACCGTGGGGCGACGCGCTGCGAAAGGCCGTCGAGGACGGCGCGATCCCCGAGTCCACCCTGGACGTCAAGGTCAAGAACCTGCTGCGGCTGGCGGCGCGCGTGGGCGCCCTGGAGTCCGTGCCCGCCGAGCGCCCGGCCCCTGTGCACACAGGGGGCGACGTGCGCGCACAGCTGCGCGCCGCCGCGGCCGACGGGACCGTACTCCTGCACAACGCGCGCGCCGCCCTGCCCCTGCCGCTGGACCGCATCCGGCGCGTCGCGGTGATCGGCGAGCCGGCCGAGCACCCCCGTATCCAGGGCGGCGGCAGCGCCGAGGTGTGCCCCGCCCAGGTGGTGTCCCCGCTCCAGGGGCTGAGGTCCGCGCTGCCCCCGGAGGTCGAGGTCACCTACACCGCGGGCAGCTACCTCGACGGCGACCCCGGTCCGCTGCCCGCGGCATCCCTGCGCGGGGAGAACGGTGACCGGACCGTGCGGGTCCGGTGGCTCACCGACGCCGGTGAGGAGTTGCGGACCGAGAGCCGGGACACCGGCGAGCTGGTCCGGTTCGGCAGCGACGTGCCGCAGGGCGCGGCCGCCGTCGAGCTGACCGCCACGATGTGTCCGGACCTGACCGGTTCCTGGCAACTCGGCTTCCGCGGCGCGGGCCGGGTCACGTTCGAGGCCGACGGGCGGACTCTCCACGACGGGGACGTCCCGTCCGAGCACGACGGGCCGGGCGCGGACCTCCTCACCCCGCCCGTGCGGACGTTCGAGGTCGAACTCACCGCAGGCCGTCCCGTGGAGCTGCGCGTGCGGCAACGCATCCCGGCCGGCGGCTTCGCCCTCTCCTTCCGGGCCAGGCGTCCTCGCCGGTCACCCGCCGACGAGCTCGCCCGCGCGCGGCAGGACGCCCGGGCCGCCGACGTCGCGATCGTGGTGGTGGGTACGAGCTCGCAGATCGAGAGCGAGGGCTTCGACCGCGCGCACCTCTCCCTGCCCGCGGGCCAGGACGACCTGGTGCGGGCCGTGGCCGAGGAGAACCCGAACACCGTGGCCGTGGTCAACGCCGGGGCACCCGTGCTGCTGCCGTGGCGCGGCGACGTCGCCGCCGTGCTCGTCACGTGGTTCGCCGGCCAGGAGGCCGGTGCCGCGCTCGCCGACATCCTCACCGGCACGGCCGAGCCGGGTGGGCGGCTGCCGATGACGTGGCCCGCGCGCACCGAGGACGTGCCCGTGCTCGACACCCGGCCCGTCGACGGCCGCCTGCCGTACCGTGAGGGCATCCACGTCGGCTACCGCGCATGGCTTCGCGAGAGCGTCGAGCCCGCGTACCCGTTCGGGCACGGCCTCGGCTACACGACCTGGGAGCTGGTGGACCTGCACCCGCCCGCGGCCGTCCGGCACACGGACGACCCGGGCAGGCCCGCGACGGTGATCACCGCAAGGGTGCGCAACAGCGGCGGCCGACCGGGAAAGCAGGTCATCCAGGTCTACCTGGCACGCCCCGGATCGGGCGTCGAACGGCCCGTCCGCTGGCTCGCAGGGTTCGCGACCGCCCACGCCGGTCCCGGCGAGACGGTCGAGCTGGACATTCCGGTGCCGTGGCGCGCGCTGTGGCACTGGGACTCGCAGGCGGGCGAGTGGGCCGTCGAGACGGGGACCTTCGACGCCCTCGTCGGCTTCTCCTCGGCCGACCTCCACAAGACGACCACGGTCGACGTGCCCGCCGGCACGGAGGCCAACCCTGGGGGAACAACCAAATCCCAGCACGCGGGGTCAACCCGCGACCAGTAAGTAACGAGGTGGTCCAAAGATGTACCCCACAAGACGATCCTCCTTCGACTCGGCAGTGTCGCGTCGGGCACTCCTCGGCGGGCTCTCGGCCCTCGGGCTGGCGACCGTGGTCGGCTGCCGCTCGGCGGCCGAGGAGGCCGAGGAGGGTGGCGCGGGCAGCGGAGCGGCGACGCCGGTCCGCGGCGGCACTCTCGTGACGACGGTGAACGCGGCGCCGGTACCCGGGGCCTACTTCACCGGCCGGCCAGGCAACATCTTCTGGTGCCGCAACGTCCTCGAAACCCTTCTGCTGATCGACACCGACGGCAAGAGCCGGCCGCTGCTGGCCACCGACTGGTCGCTGTCCAACGGCAACAAGACGTTCACCGCCCAGCTGCGCGAGGGCGTGACGTTCCACTCCGGACGGCCGTTCACGGCCGACGACGTCGTGTTCTCCCTCGAACGCAACATCGCGGGTGACGGCCTCGCCTCCCTGAACGGCGCGATGAAGGACTGGCAGATCAAGGCGACGGGCGAGCACGAGGTGACGATCGCCTCGCCACGGCCCCTGCAGGAAACAGTGCACAGCATCCTCGACGCCACACCGATCATCGACCGGGAGAGCCAGAAGGGGCTCGAGGACGGGTCGAAGGTCGTCGGCACGGGCCCGTTCGTGTGGTCCGGCTACCAGGCCGGCACCAAGATCGAGATGAAGCGCAACGACTCCTACTGGGCGGACGGCCTGCCCTACCTGGACGGCATCGAGATCACGGTGATCGCCGACTCGACCGCCCAGCTGGCGGCGCTGCGCTCGGACCGGGTCCAGATAGCGAACGGTCTCAGTACCCAGGACGCGAACACCGTCGTCGACGACAAGAAGTTCCACCTCGACCTCAACCAGGGGCTGGTCTACGGGCTGGGCCTCACCGTCGACGAGGCACCGTTCGACCAGGTCGAGGTGCGCCAGGCAGTGGCCTACGCGATCGACCGCGAGCGGATCAACAACCAGGTCATGGGTGGCCTGGCGACGACGGCGAGCCTGCCGTGGGGCGAGGGGGCGACCGGCTACCCGGCGGACCTGGCCAAGACGTACACCTACGATCCCGACCGGGCCCGGCAGCTCATCAGGTCCGCCGGGGCCACGGGCGCGCAGTTCCGGATGGCGATCCACAACCTGCCGATTCCGCGCAGGGTCTACGAGATCATCGCGCGCGACCTGTCCGATGTGGGCCTGAAGCCGTCGCCGCTGGAGCTGTCGATCGCGGACTACGGGCCGCGCCGGGCCGCGGGCCAGCTCGGTCCCGCGTTCCTCAGCTGGACCGCGGTGGGCGACATGCCTCCCGCGCTCATGCTCGACGCCCACCACGAACTGCGCCCGGCCAACAACGCGGAGCACTACACGGACAAGGAGTACCAGCGCCTCGCGCAGGCGCTGATCGAGAGCCCGGACAAGAGCACCACCGCAGCGCGGTTGCGATCCCTGTCGCAGAAGCTGATCGACGACGCGTTCTTCCTCCCCTTCGCCATCTCGCCCTCGACCTCGGTCCGCGCCGACTCCCTGCGGGGCGTCGTCACGGGCCGCTACGGCCGCACCATGCGTGCCGCCTACATCGCAGAGTGAGCCTTCGATGACCCGCTTCCTCCTACGACGCCTGCCGTCCGTCGCGCTCGTGCTGCTGGCGACCACGGCCATCGCGTTCCTGCTGCCGCGGCTCGCGCCCGGCGACCCCGCGGCTGTCGTCGCGGGGCCCGAGGCCACGGCTCAGCAGATCGCCGCGATCCGGGTCGAGATGGGGCTGGACCGGCCAGTGGTCGAGCAGTACCTCCACTGGCTGGCCGGCCTCGTCACCGGAGATCTCGGCGAGTCGTACCAGTTCCACCGCCCGGTCTCCGAGCTGATCGGAGACCGGCTGGAGAGCACCGTCGAGCTGACGATCGCGGGCGCGCTCATCATGATCGTCGTCGGGATCGGTCTCGGCGTCTTCGCCGGCTCGGCGCGCTCGCGGCTGTCGCGGTTCACCGCGGACGCGACGAACACGATGCTGCTGGCGATGCCGCCGTTCCTGGCCGGGCTGCTGCTGGTGATCCTCCTGGGCGTCACCTTCCGGGTGCTGCCGATCAGCGGCGAGACGGCGGTGCTGGACGACCCCGTGATCGGGCTGCAGTACCTGATCCTGCCCGCTGTGGCGCTCGCGGTGCCGATGTCCGGCAGCATCGCCATGCTGGTGCAGTCCTCGATGGACAACGCCTGGCGACAGGACTACGTGGACCTCGCGGTCGCCAAGGGCGTGGGAAGGCAGCGCATCGCCCTGCGGCACGTGGTCCGCAACAGCCTCGGCCCCGCGGTCGTGGCGATCGGCATCCGCTTCGGCGACATGCTGGCCGGCGCCGTCGTCATCGAGATGATCTTCGCGAGGAACGGGCTCGGGCAGCTGGCCGTGTCCGGCGTGCAGAACGCCGACTACAACGTCGTGCAGGTGCTCATCGTCGGCGCGGTGGTGATCGCGGTGGTCGTGCAGTTGCTCACCGAGATCGCGATGGCAACCCTGGACCCGCGCGTCCGGTTGGGAGTGTGACGCTGTGACCACCGACATCGACACCGCGAGCGCCCCGGCTCCCGGCACGGTGCGCCGAGGCGGCGGAGGCGCGTTGCGGCGCTACCTCACCGCGCTGCGCACGCCGCGGGGCGCGATCGGGGCCGGTCTGCTGGGTCTGCTGGCGCTGCTGGCCGTCCTGGCGCCGGTACTGTTCCCCGGCGGGTACGACGCACAGAGCGGCAACGCGCTGGCCGGCGCGTCGGGCAGCCACTGGATGGGCACCGACGAGCTGGGCCGCGACGTTCTCGCCCGCACGGTCTACGGCCTGCGAACCGACCTCAGCCTGCTGCTGACCGCCGTCCCGGCGAGCGCGGTCATCGGGACCCTGATGGGGCTCGCCGGGGTGATCTCGCGGTGGCTGGGCGCCGGCGTGCAGCGGCTGCTCGACATCATCCTCGGGTTTCCCGGGATGGTGCTCGGCATGTGCGTCGTGCTGGTCATCGGAACCGGCTGGCAGGCGCTGTTCGCGTCCATCCTGATCATCGGCCTGCCCCTGTTCGGGCGCCAGGCCAGGGCGGGTCTGCAGGTCGAGCAGGAACGCGAGTACGTGCTGGCCGCCCGGGTGCTCGGAGTCCGGCGCCGTACCGTGATGGTCCGGCACGTGCTGCCGAACATCGTCGACCCGATCCTGGTCAACGCCGCCGTCTACATGGTGGTGGCGATCTTCATCGAGGCCGGCCTGAGCATCGTCGGGCTCGGCATCCAGCCTCCGATCCCGTCGCTGGGCGCGATGCTCAACACCGGCGCCCGCTACATCGAGGTCCACCCCGCGTACGTCATGGGACCCGGCCTCGTGCTGCTGCTGCTCACGCTGTCCTTCACCCTCCTGTCCAACGCACTGAACAAGGCGGTGCTTCGCCGGTGAACACCGTTCCACAGAACATCACGAACGAGACGAAACGAGACGGGACGAGCGCCCTGCTCGAAGTGCGCGGACTGCGCACCGAGTTCGCCACCGGCGCCAGCACCGTGCGCGCCGTGAACGACGTCAGCCTGACCGTGCGGCGCGGCGAGATCCTCGGCGTGGTCGGGGAGTCAGGCTCGGGCAAGTCCGTGACCGCCCGCTCCATCCTGCGCATGGTCCCCGAGCCGGGCCGCGTCGTCGGCGGCGAGATCCTGTTCGACGGGCGGGACCTGCTCGGGCTGTCCGAACCGGACATGCGCGCCATCCGGGGCAGCGAGATCGCGATGGTCTTCCAGGACCCGCAGTCCGCGCTGAACCCGGTACTGACCGTCGGCTACCAGATCGCCGAGGCCCTCATCGTGCACGGCATGGACCGGCGGACGGCCCGTCGCCGGGCGGTGGAGCTGCTCGATCAGGTGGGTATCCCGGACGCCGAGCAGCGGCTCGACGACTACCCGCACCAGTTCTCCGGCGGCATGCGGCAGCGCGTCGTGATCGCCATCGCGCTCGCCGGCTCGCCGTCGCTGCTGATCGCCGACGAGCCGACCACCGCGCTCGACGTCACGATCCAGGCGCAGATCCTGCGGCTGCTCGGCCGCCTGCGCGACGAGCTGGGCATCTCCGTACTCATGATCACCCATGACATGGGGGTGGTCGCCGAGATGTGCGACGACGTGGTGGTGATGTACGGCGGCCGGGTCGTCGAGCAGGGCCCCGTCGAGGTGATCTTCGCCAGGCAGGAGCACCCCTACACGGCGGACCTGCTCAAGGCGATGCCGCGGATGGACGAGAACGGCGGGAACCGGCTGCCCGCCATCCCCGGAGCGCCACCCGACCCGGCGGCGCTGCCGTCCGGGTGCGCGTTCCATCCGCGCTGCCGCCTGGCCGAGGACCAGTGCCACACCACCGTGCCCGAGCTGCTGCCCCGGGCCGCCGAGGAGCAGTCCGCGGCGTGCTGGGTCACCGCGCGCGGGGCGGCGATTCCGCCGCTGGACCGGGTGCCCGCCGACGTCCGCGACCGGCCGGACGCCGGCCGCACACCGCCGCTGTCGGTGGAGAACCTGCGCGTGAACGTCGCCTCGGGCGGCAGGAGCCTGTTCGGCCGGCCCGACCCGGTGTACGCGGTGGACGGGGTGAGTCTGTCCGTCGCGGGTGGCGAGACGCTCGGCCTCGTCGGCGAGTCGGGCTGCGGCAAGTCGACGCTCGCGCGCACGATCGTCGGGATCAACCGGCCCACGGAGGGCGTCGTCCGGGTCGGCCCGCAGGGCGTGGACGCGTTCACCGGCGCGGGCGCCCGTACGCTCCGGTCGACCGTGCAGTACGTGTTCCAGGACCCGTACGCCTCGCTCAACCCGCGCCGCACCGTCCGCCAGTCGCTCGACGAGGCTCTGGAGATGCGCGGGATGCCGCGCGGCGAGCGGGCCACCGCGGCGAGCGAGCTGATGCGCCGGGTCGGCCTGAACGAAGGGCACCTCGACCGGTACCCGCACGCGTTCTCAGGCGGGCAGCGGCAGCGCATCGGGATCGCCAGGGCGCTCGCCGTCGAGCCGAAGGTACTGATCTGCGACGAGCCCGTGTCCGCGCTCGACGTGTCCATCCAGGCGCAGATCATCAACCTGCTGGAGTCACTGCGCGACGACCTCGGCCTCGGCTACCTGTTCATCGCCCACGACCTCTCGGTGGTCCGGCACCTCTCCGACCGGGTCGCGGTGATGTACCTCGGCAGGATCGTCGAGACGGGACTCGTCGAGGCGGTGTACTCCTCGCCGCAGCACCCGTACACCGTGGCGTTGATGTCGTCGTCGCCCGTGCCCGAGACCGCGGCCCGCGACCGCGAGCGGATCGTGCTCACCGGAGACCTGCCCAGCCCGAAGAACCCGCCGTCGGGCTGCCGGTTCCGCACCCGGTGCCCCATCGGGCCGCTGACCCACCCCGAGCGGAGCATCTGCGTGGAGGAGGAACCGGTGCTGACCGAGACCCCGACCGGCCAGCTGGCGGCGTGCCACTTCGCCGGCGAGATGGTGACGCTGCCGTCGGCGGCGACCGACGAGCGGCGCGGATAGGGGGATACGTATGCGACTGCATACCCGTACCTGGGGTGACGGCGAACGGACCGCCGTCCTGATCCACGGGATGATGTCGGACTCGCGCACCTGGCACCGGGTCGCTCCGACGATCGCCGAGCGCGGCTACCGGGTGATCGGCGTCGACCTGCCCGGGCACGGAGCGAGCGGCCGCGGCCACTACCGGCCTCAGGACTGGGCCGATGCCCTGGTGCAGACCTTGCCGTCCGAGGTCGACGTCGCGATCGGTCACTCGTTCGGTGCGGTGGCGCTCGCGCTGGCCGTCGACCGGCTGCGCCCCGGCCGTGCGGTCTACGTCGATCCCGCCTGGCTGCCCGACGGCCGCAGGGTCGGGACGGATCCCGTCCGGATCAAGCGGTTCAAGCAGGCGACGCGGGAGCAGATCGCCGAACTCAACCCCCGGTGGCACCCGGAGGACGTCGACGTGGAGCTGGCGACACTGCGCGACTGGGATCCGGACACGGTGGACGGCGTGGCACTGCTCGGCGGAGTCGAGATCGCGCCGCGCAGTCCGAGCGTGCCCTCGCTGGTGCTGTTCGCGGGCGAGGGCCCCTTCTGCTCCGAAGCGACCGTCACCGCGATGCGGCAGCGCGGCCTCGATGTGCGGGTGGTACCCGGCGCCGGCCACACCATCCACCGCGACGACTTCGCCGCGTTCCTCGGTTCCCTGGAGGGCTGGATCTGATGCGGATCATCTACGTCGACGTCGACACGCTGCGTGCCGACCACACCGAGCCCTACGGCTATCAGCGGCCGACCACGCCGAACTTGCAGGCCCTGGCCGAGAAGTCCGTGGTCTTCGACCGCTACTACTGCTCCGACTCGCCGTGTCTGCCGTCGCGGACGGCGCTGACCAGCGGCCAGTTCGGCATCACCAACGGCGTCATCGGGCACTTCGGCGAAGCCGCCCGGTTCCGGCTCGACGCCGGGCACGGGCCCGACCCGCACCGGCCGCTGCTCGGCCAGCAGCTCCAACGCCACGGCTACTACACGGCGGCGGTCTCGATGTTCGCCGAGCGGCACCGCGCGTACCACTTCTGCGGCAACTTCCGCGAGATGATCCGCGCGACCGGCGAGACCAACGACGAGCAGGCCCACGACATCAACCCCGTGGCCATCGACTGGCTGCGCACCCACGCCGACGAGGACGACTGGTACCTGCACCTGACCTACTGGGAGCCCCACACCAACTACCTCACCGGTCCGGAGTGGACACAGCGGGCCGCGGCGTCCGGCCCCGCGCCCGCCTGGCCGGACCAGGACACGATCGACGCGCACGCGGAGATCTACGGGCCGCGCAGCGCGCTCGACCTGCACTACTTCGCGGGGCCGAGAAAGTCGTCCGTACCGGACACCATGCCCGACGCCATCCGGACCCGCGCGGACTTCGAGCACCTGATCAACGGGTTCGACGGCGCCATCATGTACTGGGACCACTACTTCGGACAGCTGCTCGCGACGCTGGAGGAGCTGGGCATCGCCGACGAGACGGCGATCATCGTCAGCGCCGACCACGGCGAGTCGTTCGGGGAGAACGGCTCCTACGCCGAGCACGGGCTGGCCAACGAGCCCACGCACCGCCTGCCGCTCGTCGTCTACTGGCCGGGCGTCACCGACGCGCTGCCCGCCGAGGCCCGCCGGTGCGACTCCCTGCTGTACAACATCGACCTGGCACCGTCCCTGTGCGAGCTGCTCGGTATGCCGGTGCCCGACGGCTGGCAGGGTGAGTCGTTCGCCCCGGCGGTCCGCGGGGAGCGCATCGGCTCCCGCGAGTACCTGGTGTTCGGGCATGGCGCGCACACCTACCAACGGGCCGTGCGGACACGGGATCACCTCTACATCCGCACCTACCATCCCGGCGCGTTCCGGGCGGAGTGGGAGCAGCTGTTCGACGTCACGGCCGACCCGTATCTGACGCGCGACCTGCTGCGCGACGAACCGGACCTGGCCGCGCGGATGCGCAGCCACCTGGCCGAGTGGTGGGAGTACTACGCGGGACGGCCGGGCGCCCTGCCCGACCCGATGCTCACCACTCTCCAGACCGGACCGACCTACTACAACGACCCGGTGCGCTATGCGGGCCACCTGCGCGAGACCGGGCGCGGACACCTGGCCGACGATCTCGAACAGCGGCTTGCCGCCACCACGCCGGTCACCCCCGTGTCCTGGCACACGCCCGACGTCGCGTGGCCACCGGGCCGCTTCGAACGGCTGTCCCGGAGGCTGGGAGGCAAGCAGTGACCGCGAAGCGTCCCCACATCGTGCTCGTGCTCGCCGACGACCTCGGCTACTCGGATCTCGGCTGCTACGGCAGCGAGATCTCCACACCCCACCTGGACGCACTCGCGGGCGACGGCGTACGGCTGACGCGGTTCACCACGACGGCCCGGTGCAGCCCGTCCCGGGCGTCGCTGCTGACCGGCCCGCACCCGCACCAGACCGGGATCGGCGAGCTCACGGCCGACGACGGGCCCGGCGGGTACCCGGGCAACCTCAACGACCGGTGCGCGACCGTCGCCGAGGTGCTCGGCGCGAGCGGCTACGTGACGTACATGAGTGGCAAGTGGCACGTCTCCCACGAGAAGGAGCGGCCTTCGGCGGCGTGGCCGACCCGCCGCGGCTTCCAGCACTTCTACGGCACGCTCGACGGCGGCGGCACCTACTACGCGCCGAAGGGGCTGCACCGCGGCGAGCAGGACGTGTCCCACGAGGCGCGGGACGATCCGGACTTCCACTACACCGACGCCATCACCGACACAGCCGTCGGCTACGTCCGCGACCACCAAGTCCGGTACGGAGACCGGCCGTTCTTCTGCTACGTCGCCTACACGGCCCCGCACTTCCCCCTGCACGCACGCGAGGAGGACGTAGCCCGGTACACGGGGCGCTACCGCGAGGGCTGGGACGTCGTGCGGCAGCGCCGGGTCGAGCGGATGCGCGAGCTGGGGATCCTCGGCGAGAAGGCCGAGGCCGCGCCACGGGACCCACAGGTGCCCGCGTGGCAGGACGCTCCGGACCAGGAGTGGGAGCAGCGGCGGATGGAGGTCTACGCGGCCATGGTCGAGGCGATGGACCGCGGAATCGGCCGCATCGTCAGCGAGTTGCGAGCCACGGGGCAGCTGGACGACACCGTGTTCGTGTTCCTGTCCGACAACGGCGGGTCCGCCGAGGAGGTGCCCCCGAGGCTCGGCAGCGACCGGGACTCCCCCGGCCCGAAGACGATCCCCGCCGCCACGACCGACGGCGGGCCGGTGTACGTCGGGTGGCAGCCGGAGCACCCACCCGGAGGTGAGGACACGTTCGCGTTCTGCGGCCCGCACTGGTCCCATGTGTCCAACGCGCCGTTCCGGCTGCACAAGCGGTGGGTGCACGAGGGCCCGGTTTCGCCTCGCCGTTCATCGTGCACTGGCCGCGCGGGCTCGGCGAACGTACCGGAACGCTGTGCGAGGCCACGCACTACCTGCCGGACGTGCTGCCGACGCTGCTGGAGATCACCGGCTCCGGGTATCCGGGTATCGATCGGGACGTGCGGCCGCTGGAGGGCACGAGCATGCTCGGCTCCCTGCGGGGAGCGCCCGGCGACGGCGAGCGCTGCCAGTTCTACGAGCACCTGGACAACGCGGCGGTACGGCGCGGTCAGTGGAAGCTCGTGCGCGAGTACCCGGACGACTGGGAGCTCTATGACGTGGCGTCCGACCCCACGGAGCTGCACGACCTGGCGGGGCAGCGGCCGGAGCTGGTGCGCGAGCTCGGCCACGCCTGGGCGGAATGGTCGGCGCGATGCGGCGTCGTGCCCCGGGAACGCATCGTCGAACTCGCCCGCTGGGGCATCACGAAACCGGAGTGAGCCGCGTACCTGTTCAACCGGGTGAGAAACCCGGCCGTTCACGGCGTCGACAACGAGGAGAGCCATGCCGAGCCAGGGAGACCAGCAGCCCACGAACGTGATCTGGATCGTCACCGACCAGATGCGGGCACACGCGACCGGGTACGCGGGTGACCCGAACGTGTACACGCCGCACCTGGACCGGCTGGCGGCCGAGGGCGCGAACTTCACGAGGGCCGTTTCGGGTTCGCCACTGTGCTGCCCGTTCCGGGGCGCACTGGTCACCGGACGGTACCCGCACAACAACGGCGTGGCCGGGTTCCGGGATCCGTTGCCGGAGGGCACCCGGACGCTGGCGCACGCGTTCAACGACGCCGGGTACCGGACGTGCTACATCGGCAAGTGGCATCTCGACGGCGACCGGCCCGGCGTCGGCTCCGGCTGGGACAACGACCAGGCGAGGATGATCCCGCCCGAGCGGCGCGGCGGATTCACCGACTGGTGGGCCTACGAGAACCGCAACCGTGCCTTCGACTGCCAGATGCACACCGACCAGGGCCGCGTTCCCGAGCCCATGCCGGTGATCGACTCGGCCGAGGGCATGGAACGGTTCCGGGTGCCCGGGTACGAGACCGACGGGCTGACGGACATCCTCCTCGACTGGCTCGGCGAGCAGAACCGGGAGCGGGCGGGGCAGCCGTTCTTCGCGGTGCTGTCGGTGCAGCCGCCGCACAACCCGTACACCGCGCCGGCCGAGGACATGGCCCGGCACACGCCCGGCGAGGTGCGACTGCGGCCCAACGTGCCCGACATCCCCCAGGTCACCGAGCGGGCACGGCGGGACCTGGCCGGGTACTACGCCGCGATCGAGCGGGCCGACCACAACGTCGGCCGGATCCGGGCGGCGCTCGACGAGCTCGGGCTGGCCGACAGCACGTACCTCGTGTTCCTCAGCGACCACGGCGACATGCACGGCTCGCACGGGCAGTGGCACAAGACCGCGCCGTGGGAGGAGTCGATCCGCATCCCGTTCCTCATCGGCGGGCCCAGCCGCGAGCACCAGAAGTCCAACCGGCCCAACGTGCCGGTCAACCACGTCGACATCGCGCCGACGACGCTCGGCCTGTGCGGCGTGCCCGTGCCGCCGGAGATGGAGGGCACGGACTACAGCCGTCTGGCGACCACGCCCGGCATCCGCCCGCCCACGTGGGACGGCCCGCCGGACGACGCCTACCTCAGCATGCCGGTGCCGACGGGCCATCCGCAGAGCGTCGACCGCGCGTGGCGGGGTGTCGTGACCAGGGACGGCTGGAAGTACATCTGCATGGAGGGGCAGCCCTGGCTGCTGTTCCACCTCGACGAGGACCCGTACGAGCTGGTCAACCTCGCCCACGACCCCGCGTACCACGCGATCCGGACCGACCTGCACAAGCGGCTCCGGTACTGGATCGACCGGACCGGCGACACGTTCGCCCTTCCCGAAGGCTGACGACCAGGGCGTTGCCCGTGCAGAGCGTGGCCCGGTGCTTTGGGATGATCGGTGCCCTCGATCCACGACTCCAGGAGATACCCCGTGCCCGTCCGCCCCCGCATTCTGTATGTCACCGATCTCGCCTATCAGGCCCGAGGGCGGCGCTACTGCGACGAGGACATCTTCCTGTCGTCCCGGCTGCGGAACGACTTCGACATAGCCCTGTGCCACCCGCTCGACGCCGCCGTGCTGATGGACGGCTTCGACGCGGTCGTGGTCCGCAACAGCGGCCCCGTACTGCACTACCAGAAGGAGTACGACGCCTTCCGGGACCAGGCGGCAGCGCGCGGGACACGGATCTACAACCCTCAGACCGGCCGGGCCGACATGGCGGGCAAGCAGTACCTGCTGGATCTGACCGCGGCCGGATACCCCGTCATCCCCACCATCGACCGGCCCCAGGACCTCGGACAGCTCCCGGAGAGCGACCAGTACGTGGTCAAGCCGAAGGCCGGAGCGGACTCCATCGGCCTCGATTTCGTATCACGGGACAGGCTGGACGGCCTCTCCTACGGCGGCGTCCTGGTCCAGCCCCGCATCGACTTCCGCTACGAGGTGTCGTTCTACTACGTCGACGACGCCGTCCAGTACGCCCTCCACGCCCCCGACCCCGGCCGCCGCTGGGCTCTTGAGCCCTACCAGCCCACGGAAGGCGACCTCGCCTTCGCCCGGCGCTTCATCGACTGGAACACCCTCGCTCACGGCATCCAGCGCGTGGACGCCTGCCGCACTCAGGACGGAGACCTCCTCCTGGTCGAGCTGGAAGACCTCAACCCCTACCTGTCGCTGGACCACGTCGACGCATCCACGCGCGACGCCTTCGTCACCAGCATGACGGTCTCCCTCCACCGGTTCCTGGAGGCCTCCCCCCGCACCTGAAACGGCAGAACCCCGGTCACCTCAACGGGAGGGTGTGTCAGTTGATCAGACACTCCCAGGAGCGAACAGGGCGGGGCAGGCCGGTAGTCCGGTCCGGCCCCCGCCCTGGGTGTCGCCGGGTCAGGGGCAGGAGACCTTCACCAGCTTCCACTGCTGGTTGGTGCCGCCGGTGGTGACCACTGGTCGATGGCCGAGCCGTCGGTGGTCGAGGCTCCGGCGACGTCGAGCTTGTAGCCGTTCGAGCGTGACTCGATGGTGTAGGCGCCGTTGTCGGCCGGGGCGATCAACCACTGCTGGTTGGTGCCGGTGTTGGGGGGGCCACAGGGCCAGCTGGGTGCCGGGCCAGGTGGTGACGTTGGGGATGTCCAGTGCCTTGCCGCTGGCGACGCCGGTGATCGTGTAGTAGCCGGCGCTGTTCTGGGCCAGTTTCCACTGCTGGTTGGTGCCGCTGTGGTCGGTCCACTGGAGGATGGGCGTGCCGTTCGCGGTGCCGCCTCCGGAGGCGTCGAGGGCCTTGCCGCTCTTGGCGTTGACGATCTTGTAGGTACCCGAGCGGTCGTGCGGCGGTACTGGTGATGGCCGCCGGTGCCCGAACAGCGGCAGGCCCGCCGCCCGGGGCGGCGGGCCTGTCACCCTCGGCGAGGTGATGTCCGGTCGGCGTGTCAGGCGATAACGTCAGGACGGCGTCGCCCAATTCAGGCAGGCCGTGGTCCGACATGATGACGATGATCCGCAGGTCTCCGGCAGTCGGCCTCGGCCTCCGATCACCACATATCGCCGAGCAGATCGGTCGATCGTCCGGGAAGTGATCCAGGTCAGGGCAGGGGGAACAGTTCGAAGCGGTCGAACGCCATCCAGTGGTTGCTGGACGAGGCGTGCTTCCCGACGACCTTGAATTCCAAGGTGTGCTGACCGGCGGTGAGCGGGAGGTGGCCGAAGGTGGTTCGGTAGTACTCCGGGCTGGTGCCGTACTCGTCCTGTGGCGGGCCGAATACCTTGCCGTCGACGTAGAGCTGGAAGAAGCCCCGGTTCGTCAGCTTCTTGAGATAGGCGCTGAGCTCATAGCGCGCCGTGGCAGGCACGTCGACCGTGTAGGTCACGGACTGGCCGACGGCGGTGGACTCCAGGGCGCTGGCCTGGCCGGCGCTGGCTTCCTCCTCGGCGAAGTTGCGGCGCACGACGCCCGGGGTCGAGGTGACGGGCAGCGACTCGGCCTCGTAGACCGTCTTGGGGCTGCCCGCCACGACCGGGCTGACGTCGAAGCGCAGCGAGGCACTGGCCGGGAGCGCGGGCAGGGTCACCCGTGCCGTGTTGCCGGTGACCGCGTAGTCGCCCTCCAGGACCTTGACCGGGTTGGTCAGCTGCCCGAGGTCGTCGAAGCGGGTGGCCCGTAGCCGGATCTTGCCGTCGCGCTGCAGGGCGGTGGGGATGTTGCGCAGGTCGAGGGTGACCGTGTGCGTGCTGGTGTTCTGGTTGCCGATCAGGCCGGTGGAGCGGCGCTGGGTGGTGTCGACGGCGGTGAAGGCGTCCACGGTGGTGGCGGAGGAGGACGTGGTGCGCACGAGCCGTCCGGTCATGTCCTTGTAGGTGTTGTAGTTCCACCACACGCCCCGCGGCAGGTTCGCACCACGAGTCGTGGCGTTGCCCAGGGTCGCTACGAAGTCCGGGTTGTCTCCGACCCACTCCCAGGCGGAGTAGAGCCCGTCGGTCAGTCCGTTGGGCACGCTGCGTTCGAACTGGGCGAGGTACCGGACGTTGACGCCCGCGTCCCATGCGTCCGCCTTGCCGTACCCGGTGCCCTGGTACTCGGTGATCGCGATGGGCATCGGGGTGATGCCGTTGTCGATCATCCACTGCTTGATCTGGGCGGTGTGCCCGGGGATGTCGGGTGCGCCCCCGGTGAGTTCGTGCCAGGCGAGCACCTCGGGCAGGCAGTCGTTCTGCTTGCAGTAGGTGAGGAACTGGGTGAGCCGTGAGAAGTTGTAGCCGGACAGTTCCGGGGCCTGCACCTTGAGCGCGGGGTCACGGGCTTTCAGGGTGTCGTAGGCGACCTTGTGCGCGTCGAGGTAGCTGGTGAAGGGCCGCGAGGTGGAGTTCCACTGCAGGTCCGGTTCGTTCCAGGTGATCCAGGAGTCGACCTCGTAGCCGCCCGCCTGGGCCTCGTCGTAGACGCTGTTGACGATGCTCCGCCAGCGGTCCTGGTCGCCGCCGTCCCCCGGCCGGTAGTTGCGGTCGGGGTGGTTGGGGTCGCCGATGTAGTAGTAGACCCCGACCTGCATCCGGGCTCCGGTGGCCTTGACGCGGTCGTAGGTGGGGCGGTCGAACAGGCTGGGCAGGTTCTGGTGGTGGTCCGCACCGCGGATCGCCCGGACCTTGACGCCGTCGACGAGGTACTGGGCGGGCGAGTTGGCGTCGATCCCGTGCAGGTACCCGCTGGCGACCTGGTTGGACGGCCCGACGTCGGCGCCGTAGTCCACCGTCACCGTGATGGAGTCCGCTTGCGCGGGCGCCACCCCGATCAGGGTGCTCAAGAGCCCCGCGGCCACGGCCACGGTGAGCCCTTTGAGGATTCTCATCGTTGAGATCTCCCTACAGTTGTCGTGCATGAGGGTGTGCTGACCCGCCCTCCGTCACCGCGACGGAAGGTGGGGGGTTTCGGGGGGTCAGGACGTCCGGTAGGTGTCCAGGCGTCCGCACATGCCGAAGGCGCGATCGTCCGGTGCGGGTGCGTCGACTGCCGTGACCTGTGCGTCCCGCAAGTGCGCGCCGTCTGCTTCCAGCAGCGCGTCGATGTGCCGGGAACTGGCCGCGACCGCCGCCGCGGGACCGGCGGCGACGATGTCACGCCATGCGGCCGCCCGTGGGCGGACGAGCGCCGCGGCCTGCCGGTAAAGGGTGAGGAGCGGCTCGGGGTCGCCGTCGACCAGGTGGTCGCGCAGGGTCCGGAACCCGGCGACGGCCAGATCGCGTCGGCGCCGGGCGGAGCCTTCGGGGTCGGCGGGGTCCAGTGTGACGGCGGCGCGGTAGCGGTCGGCGTCGGCCAGCACGTCGGGCGGGAAGGTGAGGACGGCGTCGCCCGCCTCGGGCAGGCCGGCGTTCTGCATCACCACGACCACCCGCAGGCCTCCGTGGTTGACCGCGCGGTGCACCGTGCCCGGACTGAACCAGGCGACGGTGCCCTCCCGCAGGGGTACGGAGGTGTACCCGGAAGGAGTGAGAGTCTGCAGTTCACCGCTGCCCGCCACGACGACATAGCCCTCGGTGCAGGCGGTGTGCAGGTGGGGTGACCCGCCGTGGCAGCCGTCGGCGGCTTCCCAGGGGTAGACCTCCAGCCCCGAGACCCCGGTGCCGCCGGGAAAGGTCACCACGGGTGCTCCTTGAGGTATCCGGTGACGGCGGCGCGGTCCCACAGGCCGTCGGCGACGACGATCCGGCAGAGGCGTCGCAGGGCGTCCCCGTCGGACAGGACCAGTTCCTCGTGGAAGGCCGGGGACGGGGCGACGGCCGGGAACGGCTCGCTGCGCACGAACCAGTGGGTCTGTCCTTCGTCGTCGGGGTCCTGCTCGAAGATGAGAGTGGAGGCCGCGTCGACCTCGTCGTGCGGGGAGGAGTACGCGAGCCATGCCGCGGCGCGGCCCATGACCTCGCCGCCTTCGAGATCCCCGTCGGCACGCACGGTGCCGTGGGTCATGTCCCGCGGGCCGCGCCAGAACAGGCCCGTGTAGCCGGCGTCGGGCCTGCCCGCCGTGGTGGGGCTGCCGATCTCCAGGTCGCGGCCGCTCACGTTGGTCAGCGCCGTGCCGAAGCGCAGCGTCCACGCCCCTGCGGTCGCGTCCACGTCATGGACACGCAGCGTGCGCACCTCGGTGAACCACTCCTCGCCGCGCGCGGTCACCCACGTCACCCGTTCGGTCAGCCGCAACTCCTGCCCGTCACACTCCAGTTCGTCGAATCCCTCGTGCCGGAGGTGGCCGACGTTGTCGAGTTGGACGTACCCGTGGCCGGGCGCGGAGGCGTCGAAGGTCGGACCGCCCCAGAAGTTCTGTCCCGACACGTGCGACAGGGTCATGGCCAGCCCTTTGTGCCACCGGTGGTCGTGCGGCCGGTTCGCCGTGACGACCTGGCCGCCCAGCGTGCGCAGCGGGTGCAGGTACGGCGCCGGGCACTCCGAGGGGATCGTGTCGGAGCGGAAGGTGTAGCGCAGCAGTTCCACGCCGTGCCCGGTCAGGCTGAACGAGGCCTCATCGCGGCTCAGCGTCAAGGAGTCCAAGGAGTCCAGGGAGGAGGACAAGATCACTCGCTTTCGGTGGAGGAGCGGAGGGAGCCGGGGGCCCAGCCGTCGGTGTCACCGTGCAGCCGGTGGTAGAAGGGGTCCGCCGGGGTCAGGTCCGCACGCGCGACGGTGCCGCGCGTGAACGCCGAGCGGTAGATGGCGGTCACCAGCTCCAGCGTGCGCCGCCCGTCCTCGCCGCTCACCGGGGGCCGCTCGCCCCGGTCGTAGGCGTCGAGCAGGGCGGTCAACTGGGCGGCGTGGGAACTGGGTTCGTCGCCCGCGGGAACCGACGAGTGGGTGACGCGGTCCTGGTCGTCCACGTGCGGGGCCGGGGTGTAGGTCCAGTCGTCGTTGCCGTAGCCGTACAGATGCTTGACCTCGACGGTGGCGTCGGTGAGGTCTACGCGGATGTAGCTCTCCTCACGCGGGGACAGCACGCTGTTGACCACGGTCGCCATCGCACCGCTGTCGAACCGCACCATCGCCATCGAGACGTCCTCGGTCTCCACGTCGCGGTCGAGCCGGCCCACCACGGCGGTCACCTCGCTCCAGTCCCCGAGCAGCGCCAGCATCAGGTCCATCTGGTGGATGCCGTGCCCCATGGTCGGACCGCCGCCCTCGCTGTCCCAGGTACCGCGCCACGGCACCTCGTAGTAGGCGTGCGAGCGGTACCAGGTGGTGCTGCAGTGCGCGACCAGCGGGCGGCCGAGCCCACCGGAGGCGATCAGACCGGCCGCGTGCCTGCCCGCCGCGCCGAAGCGGTGCTGGAACACCACGCTCGCGTAGGCGCCGCCCAGCCGCTCGGCTTCGGCGATCACGTCGTACTCGGCCAGGGACAGACAGGGCGGCTTCTCCAGCCACACCCAGGCGCCCGCCAGCAGGCACTGCCGGGCCTGTTCGGTGTGCAGGCTCGGTGGCGTGCACAGGTGCACCAGGTCCGGCCGGGCGTGTTCGAGCATCTCCCCCAGGTCGGTGTAGGAGCCGGGGATGCCGTGGGTGTCGCAGAACGACTTGACGCGGTCGGGGTCGACGTCGCAGGCGGCGACGACCTGTACGCGGTCACCCTGGGCGGCCAGGGCGGGCAGGTGCGCGCCCCCCGCTATGCTGCCGGCGCCCACGAGGGCGACCCGTACGGGTTTGTTCGTCATGGAGCTACTTCCTCAACGGCGGTTGCGTGCGGCGACGGACGTCGGGTCGACGAACCGCAGGGCGATCATGAGCAGGACGAGCGTGGTGAGCATGTATACGACGGCCATCGCGTCGATCTGCTGCGAGGGCAGTTGGCCTGCCTGCAGCGACGCCCCGAACAGGGCCACGACGATGGTCTGGCTGTTGGGTCCGGCGACCAGGAACGTCAGCTCGAACTGACCGACCACGCGGACCAGGACCAGCACACCCGCGGCCAGCAGGCCGGGGACCATCAGCGGGGCCAGCACGCGCAGGAACACCTGGCGGACTCCCGCACCGGACACGCGGGCGGCGTCCTCGACGCGGGGGTCGATCTGGTCCACGAACGGGATGAGGACCAGGACGGCGAAGGGGAGCGCGGGCACCAGGTTCACCAGCACGAGCCCGGCGATGGTGTCGTTGAGCCGCAACTGGTACACCAAGGTGGCCAGCGGCACCGCGTAGCTCATGATCGGGATGACCTGCGGCAGCAGGAACAGCAGCAGCACCAGGCGCTTGCCGGGGAAGTCCAGCCGGGACAGGGCGAACGCCGTCGGGATCGCCACCAGGAGCGACAACGCCACCACCACGATGGCGACGATCAGCGTCGTGGTCAGCAGACTCGGGAGGTCGAAGTAGGTCCAGGCGCCGGAGTACCACTTGGTGGTGACCTCTCCCGGCAGCCAGCCGGAGCTGAGCTGCTGGGTGAACGACGCCAGGAGGACCACGACCACGGCGACCAGCAGACCGCCGATGAACGTCCACAGACCTGTCCAGGTGACCGCGCCGGTGACGGTGAAGGTGTGACGGCGGCGTGCGGAAATCTCGGCGGTCATCCTTTACCCCCTGCGGTCGAACCGCGGTAGAGCTTGCTGCGCAGCCCGAACACCAGGCCGATCACCACCAGTTGGATGACCGCCATGATCACCGCGGTGGCCGACGCGGTGGCGTACTGGGCGTTGGTGTACTCGGTGTAGGCGATCTTGGACAACACCCTGGTGGGGCCCGCGTCGTTGCCGACCAGGGTCGCCGAGGGGAAGACCCCGAACGCGAGCACGAACGACAGGCAGAACGTGATCGTCAGACCCGGGAGCAGGAGCGGCAGCGCGATCAGCCGGAACCTGGCCCGGGCGTCCGCGCCGAGCACGGCGGCGGCCTGCTCCAGGCTCGGGTCGATGCCCGAGGCGTACCCGAGCATCAGCAGGAACGCGAACGGGAACCCGCTGATCACCAGCGACAGCAGCACGCCGAGGAAGTTGCCGGTCAGCGCGAGCGGCTCGTCGACCAGCCCGATGGTCAGCAATGCCTTGTTGAACCAGCCCGCCGGGCCGAGGAAGTTGTTCATCGCCGAGGCGACGAACACCGTCCCCAGCGTCATAGGGATGAGCACCACGGCGGTGATGACCCGCTTGCCCCGCACCGGACCCCGCATCCGGTACGCGATGGGCAGCGCCGCCCCGACGTTGATCAGCGACGCCAGCAGCGCGAGTTGCAGCGTGATGAGCACCGAGTCGCGGCTGCCCTGGTTGTTGACCAGTCGGTTGGTGAAGAACGCCTCGTAGGCCGACAGCGGACCGCCCTTGCCCTGAAACGACAGTCCGACCCCGTAGATCAGCGGGTAGACGAAGAACACCAGCATGAACAGCACGCCGGGAACGACCAGCCACAGCACCGGGGTGATCCCCCGCGCACGGGCCCATGCGCGCACACCGTCCCGGCCGCGGGCGCTGCGCGGGGTCGCGGCGACGGCGCTCATGCTTGTTCCCCACTCGCGACCAGGGCCAGCTCCTGCGCGCCGGATCCGGCGTTGGAGGGGAAGACCTGGATGCGTTCCGGCTGCACGGTGGCGTCGACGGTCGTGCCCGGCGAGAGAGGCTCCCGCGAGTACGCGTGCACCACCGTGCCGTCGGCGGTGCGCCCTTCGACCGCGAACGTCCGCCCCTGGTACTCGCACACCCGCACCGTGAGCGGGATCGGCCTACTGGTTTCCGGACCACCGATCAGCAGGTCGTCCGGGCGGATCATGGCGACCGCGTCGCCGTCGGCCCGCTGTGCGCGCTCGCTGGGGAACGCCCAGCCGAGGCCGGCGATCTCGACGGTTCCCCCGGCCATCCGGGCCGGCAGCGCGTTACGGTAGCCGACGAACGCGGCGACGAACGCGTTGGCCGGGCTTTCGTACACCTCCGCCGGGGTGCCGATCTGCTGCACCACGCCACTGCGCATGACCACCAGCCGGTCGGCCAGGGACAGCGCCTCGGCCTGGTCGTGGGTGACGTACACGGTGGTGAGGCCGAGCTCCTGGTGCAGCAGCCGGATCTCCGTGCGCATGTCCAGCCGCAACTTGGCGTCCAGGTTGGACAGCGGTTCGTCCATGAGTACGAGCCGGGGCTCGACCACGATCGCGCGGGCGATGGCGACCCGCTGCTGCTGCCCCCCGGAGAGCTGCCCGGGGTGTTTGTCCGCCTGCTCGCCCAGTTGCACGAGGTCGAGCGCCTTGCGGACCCGCGTGGTCCGCTCGGCCTTGCCCACTTTGCGCATCCGGAGTCCGAACGCGACGTTCTCGGCGACGGTCAGGTGCGGGAACAGCGCGTAGTTCTGGAAAACCATGCCGAAGTTGCGTTTCTCCGACGGCAGTGTGTCCACCCGGTGCTCGTCGATCCAGATCGACCCGCTGGTCGGTTCCAGCAGCCCCGCCAGCAGGTTCAGCGCGGTGGACTTGCCGCAGCCCGACGGGCCGAGGAGGGCGATGAACTCACCCCCGTTCACGGTGAGGTCGAGCCCGTCCAGAGCGGTGAAACCGTTGGGGAACCGGCGGCCCAGCCCGTCGATCCGCAACTCACCGAACGTCGCCGCGCGACTCACTTCTTCGATCCGATCTTCTCGTTCCACTCCGCGAACTTGGCCTGCACCTCAGCACCCGCCATCGGGACGATCGGCGTTCCCTGCTGCAGCGTCTCGACCAGCTCCGGCCTGCCGAACTTCTCGAACACCGCCGCGATGTCCGGCGGCGCCAGGCTGGGCTCGACGCCCTTGACCGGGAAACCGCTGCCGTGCAGGGCGTAGGTGAGTGCCTGCTGGTCCGGCTTGAGCATCCACTTGGCCAGGTCGAGGACCACGGCCAGATGCTCCGGCTCGACCCCGCGCGGCACCGTGACGAACCGGCCCTCGATGACGAGCTTGGGATCGTCGAAGGCGGCGACCTGGATGTCCTTGCCCAAGGTGCCGTTGGCGTGCTGCTGCTGGTCCCAGCCGCCGGAGGTGACCGTCATGTCGATGGCACCCTTGGTCACCGCGTCGAAGGACTCGGAGGTCTTGGCGTAGTAGTTCCCGGTGTACTTGTTGAGCTCGGCCAGGTACGCCCAGGTCTTGTCCCAGGTGGCGGGATCGGACGGGTCGGTGTCGCCGAGCATGTGCGGCAGCGCGTCGATGAACTGGTTGGCCGGGCCGGAACCGCCGGTCGGGTTGGCGTAGCTGAACCGGCCGGGGTTCTTCTTGGCCCATTCCAGCAACGCTTCCGGCGTGGTGGGCGGGGTGCCGACCCGGGACGCGGAGTAGGTGAGCAGAGGGCCGTTGGGGTCGGCGGAGTCGACGATGCCGAACCCTCCACCGGCCTCCTGCAGCGCCGCACCCGCCTCGGTGAGCTGCGACGACAACTCGGGCAGGGCTGACTCGTAGGCCGGCATGAGTGACAACAGCGTGTCCTGCGCACGCATGTTGGACAACCCCTCGATGCCCGTCAGCACGATGTCGATCGAGACGCGGCCGGCGGCCTGCTGGGCAGCGAGCTTGCCGGCCACGTCGGCGGGTGACCCCGTCTCGTAGGTGATGCCGGAGACGAGCTCGGGATGCGCCGCCTTGTAGTTCTCGATCACCGGCTGCATGTGGGCCAGGTCGCCCGACACATCCAGGATGTTCAACTTGACCGGGGAATCGGGCAGTGCGGGAGCCTGAGCCGGCGCTTCGGGCAGAGACTGGGTGTCGGGAGCCGAACAAGCCGAAGCCACCAGGGCTGCGGCCAGCAAACCAGCGACACGTACGGCTGATCTGATCTTCATGGAGAGGCCTTCCTCAATCACCGGGCTGCGGTGCCCGGCGGGGGCGAGGGAAATCGCTTTCCGGACCGTAGGCCAGCCCCGAATGTGTGTCAATGCACACGTCGACACTGTCTCGCCAAGCAATCGGAGCGCGCCCGTCCGCCCGTCCGCGACACGACCGGAGCGGATCACCCGCTGTGCTCTACAGCATGTGAACTGGTCAAACGCGATCACCGCCGCCTTGCTGCCACAGGATGGAGGATCATTGGCGCAACGCCCACCGACGTTCTCGATCAAGTATCGTCCGGTTGCGTCCAGTTACTCGGTCGGTTCACCCGACACCGGAGGAGGCACCCGATGCCCGAAGTGGCCAGATCCCCTGTCACATTGCGTGACGTCGCGGCTGCGGCAGGCGTCTCGATCACGACCGCGTCCCGCGTCCTGGGCGGCAGTACCCACTCGGTCTCGCACGCGACCGCCGAACGCGTGCGCACGGCCGCCGCGAACCTGCGCTACACACTGAACGCGTCCGCACGGGCGATGCGACGGACCAGTGAGGCGGTCGCGCTCATCGCGGACGACCTGACCACACCTTCCATGGGCATGGTGGTCGCGGCGATGGAGAGGCAGGCCCGCAAGTCGGGCGCGTTCGTCACCGTGTCCTCGACACGCGGGACCCCGGACAGGCAACTGCAGACCGTCCGACTGCTGCGCGGCCTGCGTCCGAAGGCGCTGGTTCTCACGTCCGGGCGACTGCGGGGCAACCGGCTCGAAGAGGGACTGCTCAGGGAGCTGCAGGCGTACGAGCGCGAGGGTGGCCGGGTCGTCATCGTCGGTGCCACGGAGGAGGCGTTCGACTCGATCGACCTGGACAACCACGGCGCCGGGCGCTCCGCGGGCGACTACATCGCGCAGTCCGGTCACCGCAACGTGGTGATCCTCGGGTCCGAACAGGGCACGGCGAACCTCTCGGCACGCGTCTCCGGCTTCGTCGACGGGCTGACCGCCGCTGGGGTCCCCGCGGCGTCCATCCGCACGGTGAGCTGCACGGGCGACCGCCGGGGCGGCTTCGAGGCGGCCCGCGGACTGGCCGACCAGGGGATGACGGTGATCGACGCCGTGCTCGCCGTGAACGACGCGGTCGCCATCGGCGCGATGTCGGCATTCCGCGCCGCCGGGGTCAGAGTGCCCCACGACGTGTCGGTGACGGGAATCGACGACATCCAGCTCGCGGTCGACGTGACGCCTCAGCTGACCACGGTCGCGCTGCCGCTGACCGACATGGGGGCGACCTCCATCCGGATGGCGTTGGCCGACCGCCACGAACCGACCACCCTGATGGTCCAGGGCCACCTGGTCGTCCGTGACAGCACCATGCCGAGGGGCACGCGAGCGCCGCGCCCTTGACTGCGCGCCACCCTGCGGACAGACTTTTGGAAAGCGATTGCCATCCTTGACGTCGACAGTTACTGGCGGTGAAACGCGCAAGATGCCCGCACTGGACAGCAGGTCCGAATCCGGCGCAACGCCACGCCGCACGCGTGCCGCCGACCCGGAACCCGCCTCGGTGACCCTGCAGGACGTCGCCACGGAAGCGCGGGTCTCCCTCGCCACGGCGTCGCGAGCCCTCCACGGCGGCAGTCGCGGCGTCCGGTCGGAAAACCGCGAGCGCGTGCTTGCCGCCGCAGCCAGGCTCGGCTACGTACCCAACGCCTCGGCGCAGGCCACCGCCAAGGGGTCGACCCAGACCGTGGCGCTGGTGGTCAGCGACGTGGCCGATCCCTACTACTCCGCCATCGCCGCCGGGATCACCGACGCGGCGGAGGCGAACGGGCTCGTCGTCACCATGACCGTCGCCGACCGTTCCCCCCGTCGCGAACTGGAACTCGTCAGAGGACTGCGGGGTCACCGCCCGCAGATCATCGTCGTCGCCGGCAGCCGGATCGACGACGGCGAGACCGAGCGGGAGCTCATCGACGAACTCGCGCAGTACCGGGCCACAGGAGGCCGTGTGGTGCTGATCAGCCAGCCAGGCCTGCCGTTCCCCACCATCACCATCGACAACGCGCACGGAGCCGCAGCGCTGGCCCGGACCATGGCGGAGGCCGGTTATCGGCGGTACGCGATCATCTGCGGCCCCGACCGCATCAAGACCTCGCTCGACCGGTGCAAAGGGTTCACCACCGGCCTGCGCGAATCCGGGATCAAGGCCGACGACCAAGTGCTCATCCGCACCCAGTTCACCCGCCGCGGCGGCTACGACGCGGCTCGCGAACTGGTCGAACGCGGCCTGGACGGCATCGAGTTGATCTTCGCGGTCAGCGACACGATGGCGATCGGCGTGATGACCGCGCTGCGCGACGCGGGCCTGGAGCCCGGCCGTGACGTCGCGGTGGCCGGTTTCGACGACATCGGCTCGGCGGTCGACGTCGTACCCGCGCTGACCACCGTCGCGGTGCCCCTCAGGGAAGCCGGGATCGAAGCGGTGCGGCTCGCGCTGTCCGACGACGAGGCCCACCCGGTGCACATCCCGACGACCGTGCACGTCCGGGAGAGCACCCCTCGCGCGTCGGCGTCCGGCCGTTCGCCGACCGGACCGTCCACGTAGGTACGCGGGGTCCGAGCAGGAACGGAACAGAAAACCGGCGTAGCTGTCAAAACTTTTGACGGCTGGTGAATGAAGGCCCGGGTGTGGGCTTCGCTCGTAGTGGTGGAGCGTGCCGGAGTTGGCCTCTGAGCGGGTCTGGCCCCGGTAGCGTGCCGCCTGTCTACGTGATGCGAAGGGCGGGGCTCCGGTGGCGAAGCGGTGGGTCCGGTACGTGATGCCGGTGATGGTCGAGGTCGACTGCGACGACGACAAGGTGACCCGGGTGGTCACCCTGCCGGAGGAGGACCGCGACGACATGGGCCACTTCCTCACCTACGACGAGAAGTTCGTCCGCCGCGACAGCGACGATCAGCCCCAGCTCCACGCGTTCTACGTGGGCGAGCCGCGCTGAGAATCCCAGTTCCGGGCCAGCGGCCCGGTGAACTGACCGAAGACCTCGAAGTGGGAAGAGGGCTTCGACCTGACCGAGGTCGACGACCGGTACGCAGGGATCAACCCGTATGACCTGCGCGAGCGGTAGCCGAACGCCGGGAAGGTGACGGGGTGGCGCTCTTGAGCTGCGGTGACGGCCGCGCTCGCCACCTGTTGGTGGGAGGCTGTTGCGAAGCTCTGCGCGGGGGTGGCCGGGCGGCGTAGCTTGCCAGACATGGCGAAGCATGTCTGTTGGGTGCGGAACGAGGTGCCGCTGTTTGTGAAGGTCGTCTACGACGACGCGTATGAGGACGACACGGTGGAGAAGGTCATCGTGGTCGACGAGCGGGAGGGCATCCGCCTCGCCGAGGACCGGTTCGGTCACTACGAGGTCTTCGACGCCGAGTTCGAGAAGACGACCGACCTCGCCGACAAGGTGATCGCCATCGCCGAACGGGAGCGGTGGCCCGAGGGCGAGATCCTGGTGCACGCCGGAGTTCCGTGAGGCAGCGGTCCAGTCGGCATTGAAGTCCAGCAAGCCGATCGCTCATGTCGCGCGGGGACTCGGCATGAATCCCGAGACGCTCCGCACGTCGGTGCGTCAGCATGAGCGGGAGCACGGACGGCAGGACGGACCGCTTCCAGTGGAAGAGCGGGCCCGGCTGAAAGAGCTTGAGCGCCGCAA
>NZ_JBSFUU010000056.1:0-65092 GCF_053591955.1 Streptomyces sp. NPDC002845
TACCGCGTGGGCCGCGTGTGCCCCGTAGGGGCGCGCCGGTGCCGAGAGCCCGAGCGCGCGCAGGCCCGACGAAGGAGGGCTGAGCACGGTCGGGCTCTCGGCACCGGCTGTGGCGCCCCGTAGGCGAACGAGCCAAAAAAGGTGCCTGAGCACGGTCGGGCTCTCGGCACCGGCTCAGGCGCCCCGGAGGCGAACGAGCCGATAGAGGCTCACGAGCCAATCAAGGTGCGCGCGGCGGGGCCCTGTCGGCGCAGGGGGCGCTCCCCGCCGGTCGGGGCCCCGCCGCGCTGTCGCGGGGGTGCCGGTCAGCCCTGGGTGGCAGCGGCCCGCAGGGCGATCCGGTGCTCGCCCGCGTACACGTTCATGGAACTGCCCCGCAGGAAGCCCACCAAGGTCAGGCCGGACTCGGCAGCCAGGTCGACCGCCAGTGACGACGGCGCCGAGACCGCGGCCAGGACCGGGATGCCGGCCATCACCGCCTTCTGGGCCAGCTCGAAGGAGGCGCGGCCCGAGACCAGCAGGACCGTGCGGGACAGCGGCAGCGCGCCGTTCTGCAGGGCCCGGCCGACCAGCTTGTCCACCGCGTTGTGCCGGCCCACGTCCTCCCGGATGTCCAGCAGCTCGCCGTCCTCGCTGAACAGGGCAGCCGCGTGCAGGCCCCCGGTCCGGTCGAAGACCCGCTGGGCCGCGCGCAGCCCGTCGGGGAGGCTCGCGAGGAGTTCGGGGTCGAGCCGGACCGGGGGAGTGTCCGGGGAGGCGTCACCGTCGTCGATGGCCCACCGGGCCGTCGTACGGACCGCGTCGAGGCTCGCCTTGCCGCACAGGCCGCAGGACGACGTCGTATAGACATTGCGTTCGAGCGTGATGTCCGGGATCACGACACCCGGGGCCGTCCTCACGTCCACCACGTTGTACGAGTTCGAGCCGTCCACCGTGGCGCCCGCGCAGTAGACGATGTTCTGGAGCTCCTTCTCGTCCCCGAGCACCCCCTCGCTCACCAGGAAGCCCGCCGCCAGCGCGAAGTCGTCGCCCGGGGTGCGCATGGTGATCGCGAGGGGTTTGCCGTTGAGGCGGATCTCCAGGGGTTCCTCGGCGACGAGCGTGTCCGGGCGGGTGGAGACCACGCCGTCCCGGATACGGATCACCTTGCGTCGTTCCGTGACTCGTCCCATGTTCCGATCAGTCCCATCAGTCCCGGTTCTGCACGTGCTGGTAGCCGAAGCGGCCCTTGATACAGAGGTTGCCGTGGGTCACCGGGTTGTCGTGCGGCGAGGTGACCTTCACGATCTCATTGTCCTGCACGTGCAGGGTGAGGTTGCAGCCCACTCCGCAGTAAGCGCACACGGTCGTCGTTTCCGTCTGCGCCGACTCGTCCCACGTACCCGCCGCCCGCATGTCGAACTCGGACTTGAAGGACAGAGCTCCCGTCGGACACACCTCGATGCAGTTCCCGCAGTACACGCACGCCGAGTCCGTGAGCGGCGCGTCGTGCTCGACCGCGATCCGGGCGTCGAAGCCGCGCCCGGCGACGGAGATGGCGAAGGTGTTCTGCCACTGGTCGCCGCAGGCGTCCACGCACTTGTAGCAGAGGATGCACTTGTCGTAGTCGCGGACGTACAGGTCGTTGTCGATCTTCGGCTCTTCGTCGAGGCGGGCCGCGTCCGGGCCGAAGCGGTCCGGCTTCGCCTCGTACTCCTTGATCCATTCGGCGACCTCGGGCGTTGTCGACAGGTCGACCGAGGACGCGAGCAGTTCGAGCACGATCTTGCGGCTGTGGCGGGCGCGCTCGGTGTCGGTCCGTACGTCCATGCCGGGCTCCGCCTTGCGGGAGCAGGCCGGGACGAGGGTCCTGGCCCCCTCGACCTCGACGACACAGACCCGGCAGGCGTTCTTCGGGGTGAGCGTGTCGCCCTGGCAGAGGGTGGGGATGTCCTTTCCGGCCGCCCGGCAGGCGTCGAGGATCGTCGAGCCCTCGGGGGCCCTGGCCGTCTCCCCGTCGATGGTGAACTCCAGCAGGCGGCGGGGGATTCCCAGTGGTGTCACGGTCATGCGTACGCCCCCAGACGGTCGATGGCGGATTCCACGGCGTTCCACGCGGTCTGCCCGAGACCGCAGATCGAGGCGTCCCGCATCGCGCGGCCGACCTCGCGCAGCAGGGCGATGTCGTCGGCCGCGGCGGCGCCGGTCCGCTCCACGATCCGGTGCAGCGCCTCCTCCTGCCGTACGGTCCCGACCCGGCACGGCACGCACTGGCCGCAGGACTCGTCGCGGAAGAACTCGGCGATGCGGAGCAGGAGCCGGGGGAGGGGGACGGTGTCGTCGAAGGCCATGACGACGCCCGAGCCGAGCGTGGTGCCCGCCTCGCGGGTGCCCTCGAAGGTGAGCGGGATGTCCAGCTCGTCGGGGCGCACGAAACCGCCGGCGGCGCCGCCGAGGAGGACGGCACGCAGCCGGTCGCGTACACCGGCGAGTGTGAGCAGCTCCCCCAGGGTGGCGCCGAAGGGCAGCTCGTAGATGCCGGGGCGGCCGACGCTGCCCGACACGCAGTACAGCTTCGGTCCTGTGGACCTGGGGGTGCCGATCGCGGCGTAGGCCTGTGCGCCCATGGTGAGGATGGGCAGGACGTTGACGAGTGTTTCGACGTTGTTCTCGACGGTGGGTTTGCCGAACAGACCCTTCTCCACGGGGAAGGGCGGTTTCGAGCGCGGTTCCCCTCTGTACCCCTCGATCGAGTTGAACAGGGCGGTCTCCTCACCGCAGATGTACGCGCCCGCGCCGCGCCGGATCTCGATGTCGAAGGCGTAGCCGTGGCCGAGGATGTCGTCGCCGAGCAGGCCGCGTGCCCGTGCCTGTGTGATGGCGTGCTCCAGGCGGTGCAGTGCGCGTGGGTATTCACCGCGCAGGTACAGGTACCCCTTGTGGGCCCCTGCCGCGTACGCCGCGATCGTCATCGCCTCGACGAGGGCGTACGGGTCGCCCTCCATCACCACCCGGTCCTTGAAGGTGCCGGGCTCGGACTCGTCCGCGTTGCACACCAGGTAGTGCGGGTGGTCGGGCTGCGATGCCGTGGCCTGCCATTTGCGGCCGGTGGGGAAGGCGGCGCCGCCGCGCCCGACCAGGCCCGCGTCGGTGACTTCGCGGATGACTCCGGCGGGGCCGAGGGCGAAGGCGTGGCGGAGGGCTGTGTAGCCGCCGTGTGCGCGGTAGTCGTCCAGGGAGGCGGGGTCCACCGCGCCGATGCGCCGGAGCAGGATGAGGCCCGGGTCGCCTGCCTGGGGTACTGCTGTGGCGGCGGGGGGTTCGGCTGTGGCTGCCTCCGGGGCGGTGGCCGCGAGGGCGGTGCCGTCCGGGGTGGCAGGGGCGACGACGGTGGTGACCCTGGTTGTTTCGCCCCCGCCGCCCCTACCCGTCCCATCCCCGGGGCTCCGCCCCGGACCCCCGCCGGGGGCTCCGCCCCCAGACCCCCGCCTGGGAGTGCCTTGGGTGGGTGCGTTGTGCACGGGCGAGTGGGCGGCTTGTCGGCCTCCGGCCTCGTCCTCAAACGCCGGACGGGCTGGTGATGCCTGGCCTCGGCTGAAAGGTTCGGCCCCGCTCAGCGAAGGTTCGGCCCCGCTCAGCGAAGGTTCGGCCCCGCTCCGCGAAGATTCCGCCCCGCTCCGCGAAGATCCACCCTCGGTCCGGGAGGATTCAGCCTCCGCTTGCGAAGATCCAGCTTCGCTGAGCGAAAACCTGCCCCCAGTGCGGGTGGATCCAGCTCCGGTCTGCGGAGATTCCTCCTCGGTCCGCGATGATCCAGCCCCGGGTCGCGGAGATTCCGCCTCGGTCCAGGGAAATTCAGCCCCTCCGGCGTTTGAGGAGCGGGGGTCCGGGGGCCGGCCCCCGGAAACGGGGTTCGGGGCGGAGCCCCGAGGGGGGTCCAGGGGCGGAGCGCCTGGTGGGGTCGGAGGGGCGGAGCCCCTGGGGATGGGACGGGTAGGGGCGGCGGGGGCGAGATCCTCCTCGGGGGTCACCCCGGCCCGTACCACCAGCGCCGCCGGCGCCCGCTCGCAGAGCCCCAGGCAGGGGCTCCGCTCGACCGAGACCCCGCTGGCCGGGCCCAACCGCGACTCCACCCCGGCGCACAGCTCAGAAGCCCCGGCCACCGCGCACGCGAGATCCGTGCAGACGTGCAGAACCGTCGCGGGACGAGGCTTCACCGAGAACATCGAGTAGAACGTGGCGACGCCGTACGCCTCCGCAGGCGGCACCGTCAGCCGCCGGCACAGATAGCCGAGGGCACCCTCACTGATCCAGCCGACCCGGTCGTTGACGGCGTGCAGCCCCGGCAACAGCAGGTCGCGGCGGTCCCGGGCCGCACGGCCACCCCGCGCCCACCTCAGGTCGGCATCGGACCGGTCGGCGCCCTCCCACGAGGACTCCGGAGGCCCGAGCAGGGCGTCGACGGCCGCCTTCTCCTCGTCCGTGGGCTTGCTGTCGCCGAAGTGCAGATCCACCACATCACCTCACGTAGGTAGCAACCGGCAGCTTCTCGATCCGGATCGCCGAGGCCTTGAACTCCGCCGTGCCCGCGATCGGGCAGTTCGCCTCGATCGTCAGCTGGTTGGTGTCCACCTCGTCGGGAAAGTGCATGGTCATGAAGGCGAGCCCGGGCCGCAGGGCCGGATCGACCCACACCGGCGCCACCACCGAGCCGCGCCGCGAGGACACCCGTACCTCCTCGCCGACCACCACCCCGTAGCGCTCCGCGTCCTCCGGGCACAGCTCCACGTACTCGCCCCGCCGCAGCGGAGAGGCAAAACCACCGCTCTGCACCCCGGTGTTGTACGAGTCGAGCCGCCGCCCGGTGGTCAGCCGGATCGGGAACTCCTCGTCCGTCAGATCCACCGGCGGATCGTGCCGCACCAGCCCGAAGGGTGCGAGCCTGCCCCGCCCGGCCGGGTCCGGGTCCCACAACCGGCCGTGCAGATACGTCGGTTCGAGCTTGTCCGTGTCCGGACAGGGCCACTGGATGCCCTGGTAGGTCTCCAGCCGCTCGTACGTCATCCCGTAGTGGTCCGGCGACACCGACCGCAGCTCGTTCCAGACGGACTCGGCATCGGCGTACTTCCACTCGTGGCCGAGCCGCGCCGCGAGCTCGCAGATGATGTCGATGTCCTCGCGGGCCTCGCCGGGCGGGGTCACCGCCCTGCGTACGCGCTGAACCCGGCGCTCGCTGTTGGTCGTCGTGCCGTCCGTCTCGGCCCACCCGGCGGTCGCGGGCAGCACGACGTCCGCCAACTCGGCCGTCCTGGTGAGGAAGATGTCCTGGACGACGAGGAAGTCGAGGGCGCCGAGCCGCCGTACCGCCTGCTCGCTGTCGGCCTCCGACTGCGCCGGGTTCTCCCCGATGCAGTAGACGGCCCGGAGCGTGCCCTCCTCCATCGCCTCGAACATCTCGGTCAGGTTCAGCCCGTAGCGAGGCTGGATGACGGTGTCCCAGGCGGACTCGAACTTGAGCCGTGCGCCGGGGTCGAGAATGTCCTGGAAGCCGGGCAGGCGGTTGGGGATCGCGCCCATGTCGCCGCCGCCCTGCACGTTGTTCTGGCCACGCAGGGGCTGCAGGCCGGAGCCGTAGCGGCCCACATGGCCCGTCAGCAGCGACAGGTTGATCAGCGCACGCACGTTGTCCGTGCCGTTGTGGTGCTCGGTGATGCCGAGGGTCCAGCACAGCTGGGCGCGCTCGGCGCGGGCGTAGGCGTGGGCCAACTCCCTGACGGCGGCGGCCGGTACGCCCGTCACCTTCTCGGCGAGGGACAGCGTCCACGGCTCGACGAGCGCCTTGTACTCCTCGAAGCCGGTGGTCGCCCGCTCGATGAACGCCTCGTTCGCCAGGCCCGCGTGGATGATCTCGCGTCCGATCGCGTGGGCCATCGGGATGTCGGTGCCGACGTTCAGGCCGAGCCAGCTCTCCGCCCACTCGGCGGTGGATGTGCGGCGCGGGTCGACGGCGTACATCCGCGCCCCGTTCCGTATCCCCTTCAGCACGTGCTGGAAGAAGATCGGGTGCGCGAAGCGGGCGTTGGAGCCCCACATCACGATGAGGTCCGTGTGCTCCACCTCCTCGTACGACGACGTCCCGCCGCCCGAGCCGAAGGCGGCCGACAGGCCCGCGACGCTCGGGGCGTGACAGGTGCGGTTGCACGAGTCGACGTTGTTGGTGCCCATGACGACCCGTGCGAACTTCTGGGCCACGTAGTTCATTTCGTTGGTCGCGCGGGCGCAGGAGAACATGCCGAACGCGCCACGCGCCGCGCCGAGGCCGCGGGCGGCGCGGTCGAGCGCCTCGTCCCAACTCGCCCGCCGGAACGGCTCCTCGCGGGAGTCCCTGATGAGCGGATGTGTGAGCCGGGTGTATGTCTTCGGGGTTCGGTCGCGTTTCTTCATGCGGCGCTCCTCAGCGCGAGCAGGTCCGAGAGGGCGTGGACGGTGCGCAGGGTGGGCACCTCAACACCGGTGATCTCCGCCAACTCGACGACGGCGGCCAGCAGTACGTCGAGTTCGAGCGGTTTGCCGCGCTCCAGGTCCTGGAGAGTGGAGGTGCGGTGGTCGCCGACGCGCTCGGCGCCCGCGAGGCGGCGCTCGATGGAGACGCCCACCTGGCAGCCGAGGGCCTCGGCGACCGCGAGCGTCTCGGCCATCATGGTCTCGATGACCTGGCGGGTGCCGCCGTGCAGGCACATCTGCCGCATGGTCGCGCGGGCGAGCGCGCTGATCGGGTTGAAGGAGATGTTGCCGAGCAGTTTGAGCCAGACGTCATTGCGCAGATCGGGCTCGACCGGGCACTTCAGGCCGCCCGCCCGCATGGCGTCACTGAACGCCGTACAGCGCGCCGAGACACTGCGGTCGGGCTCGCCGATGGAGAACCGGGTGCCTTCGAGGTGCCGTACCACTCCTGGCCCCGCCAGCTCGGTTGCCGCGTAGACGACGCAGCCGATGGCCCGTTCGGGCGCGAGCACCGCACTGACCGCGCCGTCGGGGTCCACGCTTTCGACGCGGTGGCCGTCGTGCGGGCCGCCGTGCCGGTGGAAGTACCACCAGGGAATGCCGTTCTGGGCGGCGATCACCGCCGTCGTGTCGTGCAGCAATGGCTCGATCAACGGCCCGCACGCCGCGTACGAGTTGGCCTTCAGGCCCAGGAAGACCTGGTCGACCGGGCCGACTTCGGCCGGGTCGTCGGTGGCGTGGGCGCGCGCGGTGAAGTCGCCGCGCGGGCTGAGCACCCGCACCCCGTGCTGCCTCATGGCCGCGAGATGCGGTCCACGGGCGATGAGGTGCACATCGGCGCCCGCACGGTGCAGGGCGGCGCCGACGTAGGCGCCGATCGCACCGGCGCCGAGAACTGCGACTTTCATACGAGGGAGCTCCGTTCGGTCGAGGGTACCGAGGAACTGTCGAACTCTGTCGACGAAATATTGTCTACAGTATGGAACTTGGCGCAGCAAGGGTTCGCGCAGCACCGGAGCGAGAGGGTGTGGCTTGGGCCGCCGGTTGGTCCTCTGGAGCCACAGAGTGGTGTCACAAAGCGGTGTCACGAAGTGGTGTCACAAAACGGTGGGGCCCGGCGTCTTGTGGGGTGACACGGTCGAGAGCGCAGAGACAGGAGCCAGTCATGGGAGACCGCGCCGGAGGACACGGCGGGGGCATGAGCGAGGACGGCCGTCCGGACCCCGCCACCGAGACGTTCGTCGCCCACCGCAACCTGCTCTTCACGGTCGCCTACGAGATGCTCGGCTCGGCGGCCGACGCGGAGGACGTCCTCCAGGAGACCTGGCTGCGGTGGGCGGGCGTCGATCTCGACACGGTGCGGGATCGGCGCGCGTACCTGGTCCGGATCACCACCCGCCAGGCGCTCACCCGGATGCGTACACTCAGTCGGCGCAAGGAGTCGTACGTCGGCTCCTGGCTGCCCGAGCCGCTGCTGACCGCGCCCGACGTGGCCGAGGACGTCGAACTCGCCGAGAGCGTCTCGATGGCGATGCTGCTGGTCCTTGAGACGCTCACACCGACCGAGCGGGCGGTGTTCGTGCTGCGCGAGGTGTTCGACCTCGGGTACGGCGAGATCGCGGAAGCCGTCGACAAGACCCCCGCCGCCGTACGCCAGATCGCCCACCGGGCGCGGGCACACGTCGCCGCGCGTCGGCCGCGCGGCGACGTCTCTCCGGCCGAGACCCGAGCTGCGCTCGGCGCCTTCCAGCGGGCGGTCGAAACGGGCGACCTGCAGAGTCTGCTCGACATCCTCGCGCCGGAGGTCGTCCTCCTGAGCGACGGCGGCGGAGTCAAGCAGGCTGTGCCGCGGCCCATCGTGGGGGCCGACAAGGTGGCTCGCCTGCTGGGCGCCGGCGTGCCGAAGATCGGCGGCCGGGCGACGCTCGAACCGGTACAGCTCAATGGCGGCCCGGCCCTGATCATGCGGCTCGGCGGGGAGATCGACAACGTCGTGGCCGTACGGATCGACGACGGCCTCGTCACCGGGCTCTACATCGTGCGCAACCCCGAGAAGCTGTCGCGTGTGGAGCGGGAGACCGCTGTGAGCCGCTGAGTCCGGGGGATCTGAGGGCGCCGGCTTTTCTAATCTATCGATTTTCGATAGGTTTCCATCGTTGCACGATTGAAGGAGGGGTGATGGGAAAGCTGACAGTGCTCGCGCTGCGCGCCGTGCTCGTGGTGCTGCTCGCCGGTTCGGTGTTCGTGCAGGCGGTGATGGTGCCGCTGCTGGCCGTCGATCTGGAGGATCTCGACGCGGACCTCGCGCATGTGCGTACCCCGGTCCTCGTGATCGCGGTCATGGGGATGGTGGCGGTCCAGGTCGTCCTGGTCTGCGTGTGGCGGCTGGTGACGATGGTGCGGCGCGGAACGGTGTTCTCCCACGCCGCCTTCCGGTACGTGGAGGTGGTGATCGGCGCGATGGTGGCGGCCGCGCTCCTCGTGTTCGCGCTCGCGGTCGTCCTGGCGCCCGGCGAAGCCGTGCCCCCGGGCGTGGTCCTCCTCGTGTGCGGGGCCGGCGTGGCGGTCCTGGGGGTCGCGCTCATCGTGCTCGTGCTGCGGATGCTGCTCGCCCAGGCCGTGGAGCGGGACGTCGAGGCGGCGCAGCTGGAGGCCGAGCTGGCCGAGGTGATCTGATGCCGATCGTCGTCGACATCGACGTGATGCTGGCCAGGCGGAAGATGTCCGTGGGCGAGCTCGCGGAGCGCGTCGGGATCACGCCGGCCAACCTGGCGGTGCTCAAGAACGGCCGCGCCAAGGCGGTGCGCTTCGCGACGCTCGCCGCGCTCTGCGAGGCGCTGGAGTGCCAGCCGGGAGACCTGCTGCGCTGGGAGGCCGACGGCGCCGCGGACCAAGCCACTCCGGCCACGGACGGCAACCGGCCAGAAGCCATACCCGGCAGCCCCGGCACACCAGGCACCCCTGACCAACCAGCGCATAACGTCACATGAGGGTTTGTGCGGCCGTGGGGAAGCCTGTCGGGTCCTGGCGAAATCCGGCCAGTGCGACCGTTCGTCGCGCGTTGGATACCGCTCACCGCATACGGTCGACCCGACGGCTTCTCAACCACACGGCTGCCACCTACCTTCCGGGATCATGAGTCCCCCTGTCGCACCGGCCGGCTGGAGCCGCTGGCTCGTTCCCCCCGCCGCCCTCTCGGTCCACCTCTCCATCGGACAGGCCTACGCCTGGAGCGTGTTCAAGCCGCCGCTGGAGTCCGCGCTCGGCCTCAGCGGCACGCAGAGCGCGCTGCCCTTCCAGCTCGGCATCGTCATGCTCGGCCTGTCCGCCGCGTTCGGCGGCACGCTGGTGGAGCGCAACGGGCCACGGTGGGCGATGACCGTGGCCCTCGTCTGCTTCTCCTCCGGCTTCCTGCTCTCCGCCCTGGGCGCCGCCACCGAGCAGTACTGGCTGATCGTGTTCGGCTACGGCTTCGTCGGCGGGATCGGCCTCGGCATCGGCTACATCTCACCCGTCTCGACGCTGATCAAGTGGTTCCCGGACCGGCCCGGCATGGCCACCGGCATCGCGATCATGGGATTCGGCGGCGGCGCGCTCATCGCCTCGCCGTGGTCCGCGCAGATGCTGGAGACCTTCGGCGCCGACTCCTCCGGCATCGCGCTCGCCTTCCTCGTGCACGGGCTGGCGTACGCCGTCTTCATGTCGCTCGGCGTGCTGCTGGTGCGGGTGCCGCGCAGTGTGAAGCCGGTGGCCTCGGCGCCGAGCGCCCTTGAGGGCGTGCAGGTCTCGGCCCGCAGCGCCGTCCGCACGCCCCAGTTCTGGTGCCTGTGGGTCATCCTCTGCATGAACGTGACCGCGGGCATCGGCATCCTGGAGAAGGCCGCCCCGATGATCACGGACTTCTTCGCCGACTCCTCCATGCCGGTCTCGGCCGGGGCGGCCGCCGGATTCGTCGCGCTGCTCTCCGCGGCCAACATGGCGGGCCGTATCGCCTGGTCGTCGACGTCCGACCTGATCGGCCGCAAGAACATCTACCGCGTCTACCTGGGCGTGGGCGCGCTGATGTATCTGCTCATCGCGCTGCTCGGGGACTCGTCGAAGCCGCTGTTCATCCTCTGCGCGATCGTCATCCTGTCCTTCTACGGCGGCGGCTTCGCGACCATCCCCGCCTATCTGAAGGACCTCTTCGGCACCTACCAGGTCGGTGCGATCCACGGCCGGCTGCTCACCGCCTGGTCCACGGCCGGGATCCTCGGACCGCTGATCGTGAACTGGATCGCCGACCGGCAGGAGGAGGCCGGCCGGACCGGCCCGTCGCTGTACGGGCTGTCGTTCTTCATCATGATCGGGTTGCTCGTCGTCGGCTTCATCGCCAACGAGTTCGTCCGGCCCGTCCACGCCCGCCACCACGTCCCGTCCCCGAAGGAGGCCGCCGATGTCCAGCGACAGCAGTCCGAAAACGCCTGACCGGCGGGCACTGATCGCCTTCGCCTGGGTATGGGTGGGGGTGCCGCTCGGATACGGGCTGTACGAACTCGTGCGAAAGGCGACGCAACTGTTCACCGGGTGACCCGGCAGGTGTTCGGGCGTCCGAGGGTCTGACAGAAGCCCACAACCCGGACGCCCCAATCCTGTCGCCTCACCCGCCCTCGTACCCGTGAGTCACTGATCAGACTGGTGAATCCCGCTGACCCAGCAACGAGGGGGACCACCCGAATGAACGGCTCGCGCATTGCCGCCGTCGGCCACTACCAGCCCGCCAGGGTGCTCACGAACGAGGACCTGGCGGGCCTGGTGGACACCAGCGACGAGTGGATCAGGAGCCGGGTCGGCATTCGTACGCGCCACATCGCCGGCCCCGACGAGCCGGTCGACGAGCTGGCCGCACACGCCGCCGCCAAGGCGCTCGCCGCGGCCGGCCTCGCCCCGGACGCCGTCGACCTGGTCGTCGTCGCCACCTCCACGGCCGTCGACCGCTCCCCGAACATGGCCGCCCGTGTCGCCGCCCGCCTCGGTATCCCGTCGCCGGCCGCGATGGACGTCAACGTCGTCTGCGCCGGCTTCACACACGCCCTCGCCACCGCTGACCACGCCGTCCGCGCCGGCGCCGCCACCCGGGTCCTGGTCATCGGCGCCGACAAGATGTCCGACGTCACGGACTGGACCGACCGTACGACGTGCGTGCTCGTCGGCGATGGCGCCGGCGCCGCGGTCGTCGAGGCCTCCGGGCCGGGCGAGCCCGGCATCGGGCCCGTGCTGTGGGGTTCGGTGCCCGAGATGGGGCACGCGGTACGGATCGAGGGGACGCCCGCGCGGTTCGCGCAGGAGGGGCAGAGCGTCTACCGCTGGGCGACCACCCGGCTTCCGGCCATCGCGCGCCAGGCCGTCGAACGGGCGGGACTCACCCCCGACGACCTCGCCGCCGTCGTCCTCCACCAGGCCAACCTGCGGATCATCGAGCCGCTCGCGCTGAAGATCGGCGCGGTGAACGCCGTGGTGGCACGGGATGTGACCGAGTCCGGCAACACGTCCGCGGCGAGTATTCCGCTGGCCTTCTCGAAGCTCGTCGAGCGCGGTGAGGTCTCCACCGGGGACCCGGTGCTGCTGTTCGGCTTCGGCGGGAACCTGTCGTACGCGGGGCAGGTCGTCCGCTGCCCGTGAGGGGCTCCCGGGCGATGGAGCCCCGCTGTGGTGCCCTGCTTCCGACTGTGGTGTCCGGCCGTGGGTGTCCGACTGTGGTGTCCGGCCGTGGTGTGACGTGCCCAACTCCTCGTGGGCCTGGCCATTGTGCACCGTAGACTGTAGACGAAAGCCAATTCATACTGGCCTTTGACTTTCCGTTTGCAGCGCCTGGTGGTGCTCGGAGGGGGACCGCGATGTTGTCGGCAGGACTTCCGCAGGGGGCGGTGCCCAAGCTCGAACGCCCCGGACCGTTGCGCGACCGTGTCTACGAGGCTCTGCTCGAACTGATCACCACGCGCGCCCTGCGCCCCGGCCAGCACCTCGTCGAGAGCGAACTCGCCGGTCACCTCGGAGTGTCCCGGCAGCCCGTGCGCGAGGCCCTGCAACGGCTGAACACAGAGGGCTGGGTCGACCTGCGCCCGGCTCAGGGGGCGTTCGTGCACGAGCCGACCGAGGAGGAGGCCGACCAACTCCTCACCGTACGCACGCTGTTGGAGGCCGAGGCGGCCCGGCTCGCCGCCGCCACCGCGGGCACCGCGGGCATCGCCGCCCTGGAGGAGCTGTGCGCCGAGGGCGAGCGGGCCGTCGTCGCCGACGACGTGGACGGCGCGGTCGCGATGAACGCCCGCTTCCACGCGAAGGTCATGGAACTCGCCGGAAACGTGGTCCTCGCCGAACTCGCCGCCCAGGTAGACCGCCGTGTCCGCTGGTACTACACGCCGGTGGCCCGGCAGCGCGGGCAGCAGTCCTGGATTGAGCACCGCGAACTCATCGCGGCCATCGAGGCCCGCGACGAACAGCGCGCGACCGAGGTCATGCGGGCGCACACCGAACACACGCGCAAGACGTACCACGAGCGCCCGCGACCGTAGCCCACGGTCACGCGAAGCGCCTCGAAGCCCCTCGAAGTCCGTCGAAGTCCCTCGAAGCGGCCCCAAGCGCACCGGGCCGCCCAAGTGCACGCACTGCTTTGTCCTGTGAGTGGAGAAAGTTGGAAGCAATTCGTGCGCAACTTCTTCCCAGCCACGGCAGCCGCTGCTACGTTCCCCTCGAAAGCAAGCCACACAGAGGTGGCCGGAACCCGACGGACGCAGGCCGGTTGAGGCGGGGAGGGGCTCGTGAGACGTATGACGGCTCGACCCGCGAACGCGCACCAGGCCAGGCTGCTGCGCCTGTTGCGGGACGGCGGCCCCAACTCCCGGGCCCAGCTGGGCGATCAGGTCGACCTCTCGCGGTCGAAGCTGGCCGTCGAGGTGGAACGGCTGCTGGAGACGGGCCTGGTCGTGGCCGACGGACTCGCCGCCTCGCGCGGTGGCCGCCGCTCCCACAACATCCGGCTCGCCCCCGCGCTCCGCTTCCTGGGCGTCGACATCGGGGCCACCTCCATCGACGTCGCGGTCACCAACCCGGAGCTGGAGATCCTCGGGCACATCAACCAGCCCATGGACGTACGGGAAGGGCCCGTCGCCGTCTTCGAGCAAGTCCTGTCCATGGCCGCCAAGTTGAAGGCCTCCGGGCTCGCGGAGGGGTTCGACGGCGCCGGCATCGGCGTCCCGGGCCCGGTCCGCTTCCCCGAGGGTGTTCCGGTGGCCCCGCCGATCATGCCGGGCTGGGACGGGTTCCCGGTGCGCGAGGCACTCAGCCAGGAACTCGGCTGCCCGGTCATGGTCGACAACGACGTGAACCTGATGGCGATGGGGGAACAGCACGCGGGCGTCGCACGCTCCGTGGGCGACTTCCTCTGCGTCAAGATCGGTACCGGTATCGGCTGCGGCATCGTGGCCGGCGGTGAGGTCCACCGCGGTACGACGGGCAGCGCGGGCGACATCGGGCACATCCTCGCCGTACCGGACGGCCGCCCGTGCGCCTGCGGCAACCGGGGCTGCCTGGAGGCCCACTTCAGCGGCGCCGCGCTCGCCCGCGACGCCGTGGACGCCGCCCAACAGGGGCAGTCGGCGGAACTCGCGACCCGTCTGGAGGCGAACGGCACCCTGACCGCCGTGGACGTCGCCGCCGCGGCCGCCGCGGGCGACGCCACCGCCCTCGACCTGATCCGCGAGGGCGGCAACCGCACCGGTCAGGTCATCGCCGGACTCGTCAGCTTCTTCAACCCGGGCCTGGTGGTGATCGGCGGCGGGGTCACCGGCCTCGGCCACACCCTGCTCGCCGCCATCCGAACCCAGGTCTACCGCCAGTCGCTGCCGCTTGCGACCGGCAACCTGCCCATCGTGCTGGGGGAGTTGGGCCCCACCGCCGGTGTCATCGGCGCGGCCCGGCTCATCAGCGACCACCTGTTCTCTCCCGCGTAACCGCTCCGTCGGTTACGCCACCAGCACAGCGCCCTGCTCTGCCCTGCCTGAAAACGCTTGCCGCACAAGCGAAGCACATGCGAAGCACAAGCGAATTCGCCTTGAAACCGGCCCGCACGCCCGCCAAGGGGAACCCACATGGCACCAGAAACACCGCTGCTCACCATGTCCGGTATGACCAAGTCGTTCCCCGGAGTCCGGGCCCTCGACGGCGTCGACCTCGATGTCCAGGCCGGCGAAGTGCACTGTCTGCTCGGCCAGAACGGCGCCGGAAAGTCCACCCTCATCAAGGTCCTGGCCGGCGCCCACCAGCCCGACGGAGGCACCATCGGCTGGCGCGGCGACCATGTCACCCTCCGCTCGCCCATCGCTGCCATGCGCCTCGGCATCGCCACCATCTACCAGGAACTCGATCTGGTGGAGCACCTGTCGGTGGCCGAGAACGTCCACCTCGGCCATGAACCCACGGCCGCCGGTTTCGTCGTACGACGGAGGACCGCGCGGTCCTCAACCGCCCAGCTGATGAAGCGACTTGGGCACTCGGAGATCGATCCGGCCCGGCTCGTCGGGGAACTGTCGGCCGCCCAGCAGCAGATCGTCTCCATGGCCCGGGCGCTCTCCCACGACGTACGCCTCATCGTCATGGACGAGCCGTCCGCCGCGCTCGACCCCGACGAGGTCGACAACCTCTTCCGGATCGTGGGGGACCTGACCGCCGACGGGGTCGCCGTCGTCTACATCTCGCACCGCCTGGAGGAGATCCGCCGCATCGGCGACCGGGTGACCGTACTGAAGGACGGGCGGGCCGTGGCCGGAGGGCTGCCCGCGAAGACCACGCCGACCCGTGAGGTCGTGGCGCTGATGACGGGCCGGAACGTCGAGTATGTCTTTCCGGAGCGGCCCACGTCTCCGCCCGGTGCTGGCACACCGGTGCTCCAGGTGCGGGGGCTGGCGCGCGACGGAGAGTTCGAGCCCTTCGACCTGGACGTCCAGGCGGGCGAGATCGTCGGCCTCGCCGGACTCGTCGGCTCGGGCCGCTCCGAGATCCTGGAGACGATCTACGGCGCCCGCAAGCCGACGACCGGTCAAGTCCAGGTCGACGGAAGGCCGTTGAAGCCAGGCAGCGTACGGGCCGCCGTGCGGGCCGGGCTCGGGCTCGCTCCCGAGGAGCGCAAGGCGCAGGCGCTGCTGATGCTGGAGTCCGTCACGCGGAATGTGTCCGTGTCCTCCATGTCCCGCTTCTCGCACGGGGGTTGGATCGACCGGGGCGCCGAGCTGGCTGCCGCGCGGGCCGCGACGCGGGAGCTGTCGCTGCGCCCCGACAACCCGTCCGTGCCGGTGCGCACGCTCTCCGGCGGCAATCAGCAGAAGGCGGTCCTCGCGCGCTGGCTGCTGCGCGGCTGCCGCGTCCTGCTGCTCGACGAGCCGACCCGAGGCGTCGACGTCGGCGCCCGCGCCGAGCTGTACGCGGTCGTGCGGCGCCTCGCCGACGAGGGCCTGGCCGTGCTGCTGGTCTCCAGCGAGGTGCCCGAGGTGCTCGGGCTCGCCGACCGGGTGCTCGTGCTGCGCGAGGGCAGGGTCGTGCACCGGGCGCCCGCGGGTGAACTCGACGAGCACCGCGTCCTCGACCTGGTCATGGAAGGAAGCCCCACGGGTCCCACGGTTCCCCCGGGTCCCACGAAAGGAAGCTCCATGGAAGGAACCCCGGCGTCATGACGCAGCCCGTATCCCCGCCCCGGGGCACCACCGACAAGGTGCAGCCGGAGCGTGAACTCCCCCCGTGGCGCACCGTGTTGTTCCGCGCCGACGTCCGCACCCTCTCGCTCCTCGGCGTCCTCGCCGTGCTGGTCGTCATCGGCGGCATCACCAAGCCCGACGAGTTCCTCGACACCCGCAACCTCCAACTCGTCCTCACTCAGGCTTCGGTGATCGGTGTCGTCACGGTCGGCATGACCTTCGTCATCACCTCCGGCGGCATCGACCTGTCGGTCGGCGCGATCGTCGCCCTCGCCTCCGTCTGGGCGACGACGGTCGCGACACAGGAGTACGGCTTCGGAGGCATCCTCTTCACGTCCGTCATCGTCGGCCTGGGCTGCGGCCTGGTGAACGGCCTGCTCATCGCGTACGGCGGGATGGTCCCCTTCATCGCCACCCTCGCCATGCTGGCCTCGGCCCGCGGACTGGCCCTGCAGATCACCGACGGCAGGACCCAGGTCGTCACCGTGGACGGCGTCCTGGACCTCGGCGAGCGCGACGCGTACGTGCTGGGCATCCCGCCGCTCGTCATGGTCTTCGCCGTCGTCACGATCATCGGCTGGCTGATCCTCAACCGCACCACCTTCGGCCGCCGCACGGTCGCGGTCGGCGGCAACGCGGAGGCGGCCCGGCTCGCCGGCATCGACGTACGACGGCAGCGGCTGTACCTGTACCTGCTGTCCGGGCTGTGCTGCGGCATCGCCGCGTTCCTGCTGATCATCCTGTCCGGCTCGGGCCAGAACACCAACGGCAACCTGTACGAGCTCGACGCCATCGCCGCCGCGATCATCGGCGGCACGCTGCTCAGCGGGGGCCGCGGCACCATCACCGGCTCCGTGCTCGGGGTGCTGATCTTCACCACGATCACCAACATCTTCGCGCTCAACAACCTCCAGAGCGACGTCCAGCAGATCGCCAAGGGCGCGATCATCGTCGCCGCGGTCCTGGTCCAGCGACGTACGGCAAGCACGACCTGACACGGGACGATCCGACACGGGAAGGGCACACCGCCATGCCAGAGCTCACGAGCCGCAGAGGACTGCTCTTCGGGGCGGCCGCCGTCTCGACCGGCGCACTCCTCGCCGGCTGCACCAGCAACGAGTCCGACGACGACCCCGCCGCCAACGAGCAGCCCGCGGCCGAAGACACGCCCGGCAAGGACGTCACCATCGGCTTCGCCGGACCGCAGGCCGACCACGGCTGGCTCAACGCGATCAACGAGAACGCCAAGAGCCGCGCGGAGAGGTACGAGGACGTCACGCTGGAGATCACCGAGGGCTCCAACGACACCGCCGCGCAGATCGGCCAGATCGAGACCCTCATCAACAAGCAGGTCGACGTGCTGGTCGTGCTGCCCGCCGACGGCAAGGCGCTCACCCAGGTCGGCCTGAAGGCGATGCGGGCGGGCATCCCCGTCGTCAACCTCGACCGGATCTTCAACTCCCCGCAGGCGTACCGCTGCTGGATCGGCGGCGACAACTACGGCATGGGCCTGAACGCCGGTACCTACATCGGCGAGCAGCTCAAGGACGTGGACGACGCCCGGGTCATCGAACTGGCCGGGCTCGACAACCTGGAGCTGACCCAGCAGCGCACCCAGGGCTTCGACGACGCCCTGAAGAACTACCCGAACATCACGAAGGTGGCCCGCCAGGCCGCCGAGTTCACCGTCGAGTCGGGTCAGGCGAAGATGGCTCAACTCCTGCAGGCGCAGCCGAACTTCGATGCCCTGTGGAACCACGACGACGACCAGGGCGTCGGCGCGCTGCGCGCCATCGAGCAGGCCGGGCGCGACGACTTCCTGATGGTCGGCGGCGCGGGTGCCCTGTCCGCCTTCCAGGCCATCGAGCAGGACGACGGCGTACTGAAGGCGACCGTCCTCTACCCGCCGACCATGGCAGCGTCCGCGATCGACCTCGCCCGCGCCCTCGGCCAGGGCAAGGGGGTCGGCGGCCTCGCCGAGTTCGAGATCCCGGCCTCGCTGACGCTCTACTCGGCCGTCGTCGACAAGGACAACGTCGACCAGTACATGCCCACCGGCTTCAGGTGACGCACCGCCCCCGCACCCCCCACGCACCACGACGACGAGGACGAGGAGGACATCCTGATGACACAGCCGCACCAGGGCGACGAGGGAGAGCCGGGCGCCACGGGGGCCGAGAAGCCCTCGGGGGCCGAGAAGCCCTCGCTGGGCGTGGGCATGATCGGATACGCGTTCATGGGCGCCGCCCATTCGCAAGGCTGGCGCACCGCCGGCCACGTCTTCGATCTGCCGCTGAGCCCGGTCCTCGCCGCCGTCTGCGGCCGTGACGGACAGGCTGTGCGCGCCATGGCCGACCGGCACGGCTGGGCGGCGGCCGAGACCGACTGGCGCGCCCTGATCGCCCGGGACGACGTCGACCTCGTCGACATCTGCACCCCCGGCGACAGCCACGCCGAGATCGCCCTCGCCGCACTGGCCGCCGGCAAGCACGTCCTCTGCGAGAAGCCCCTCGCCAACACGGTCGAGGAGGCCCGGGCCATGGCCGAGGCGGCCGAAGAGGCCTCCGCACGAGGTCAGTCGGCCATGGTCGGCTTCAACTACCGCCGGGTGCCCGCCACCGCGCTCGCCCGCAGCATGGTCGACGAGGGGCGGCTCGGCGCCCTGCGGCACGTACGGGTGACGTACCTTCAGGACTGGCTCGTGGACCCCCAGTTCCCGCTGACCTGGCGGCTGCGCAGGGAGGCGGCGGGCTCCGGGGCGCTCGGCGACCTGGGGGCGCACATCGTCGACCTCGCGCAGTACCTGGCGGGGGAGCCGGTCGTGGGGGTCTCCGCGCTCACCGAGACCTTCGTACGGGAGCGGCCGCTGCCCGCAGGAGTGTCGAGCGGGCTCGCGGCAGCGGGCGGCGGCGCCGGGAAGGGGGCTGTCACGGTCGACGACGCGGCCCTGTTCACCGGGCGGTTCGCCTCGGGCGCGCTGGCCTCCTTCGAGGCGTCGCGCTTCGCGACCGGACGCAAGAACTCCCTGCGCATCGAACTCAACGGCGAGCGCGGCTCGTTGGCCTTCGACCTCGAACGGCTCAACGAACTCGCCTACCACGACCACACGGAACCCGGCGCCCACGCCGGTTTCCGCCGCATCCTCGTCACCGAGCCCGACCACCCCTACCTGGAGGCCTGGTGGCCGCCGGGCCACGGCCTCGGCTACGAGCACACCTTCGTGCACCAGGCCCGCGACCTCGTGCACGCCATCGCCGCCGGCAGCCGCCCCGACCCGTCCTTCACCGACGGGCTCCAGGTGCAGCGCGTCCTCGCGGCGGTGGAGGAGAGCGCCGAGAAGAACTCCGTCTACACACCGATAGCGGTCTGAGGAGGCCTTTCGCATGCCGCGCACCTTTACGCTCTTCACCGGCCAGTGGGCCGACCTCCCCCTCGAAGAGGTCTGCCGCCTCGCCCGCGACTTCGGCTACGACGGACTCGAACTCGCCTGCTGGGGCGACCACTTCGAGGTGGACAAGGCGCTCGCGGACTCCTCGTACATCGACTCGCGGCGTCAACTGCTCGACAAGTACGGCCTGAAGTGCTGGGCCATCTCCAACCACCTGGTGGGCCAGGCCGTCTGCGACGCCATCATCGACGAGCGCCACCAGGCCATCCTGCCCGCCCGCATCTGGGGCGACGGGGAGGCCGAAGGTGTACGGCAGCGGGCCGCCGCCGAGATGGCGGACACCGCGCGGGCGGCCGCCGCCTTCGGCGTCGACACCGTCATCGGATTCACCGGCTCCGCCATCTGGCACTTGGTCGCCATGTTCCCGCCCGCCCCCGAGTCGATGATCGAGCGCGGCTACGACGACTTCGCGACACGCTGGAACCCGATCCTCGACGTCTTCGACGCCCAGGGCGTGCGGTTCGCGCACGAGGTCCACCCGAGCGAGATCGCGTACGACTACTGGACAACTCACCGCGCGCTGGCCGCCGTTGACCACCGTCCCGCCTTCGGACTGAACTTCGACCCGTCCCACTTCGTGTGGCAGGACCTCGACCCCGTCGGCTTCCTGTGGGACTTCCGCGACCGGATCTACCACGTCGACTGCAAGGAGGCCCGCAAGCGGCTCGACGGCCGCAACGGCCGCCTCGGCTCGCACCTGCCCTGGGGCGACCCGCGCCGTGGCTGGGACTTCGTGTCGGCCGGGCACGGCGACGTCCCCTGGGAGGACGTCTTCCGGATGCTCCGCTCGATCGACTACCAGGGCCCGGTCTCCGTCGAGTGGGAGGACGCCGGAATGGACCGGCTCCAGGGCGCCCCCGAGGCGCTGACCCGCCTCAAGGCGTACGACTTCGAACCGCCGTCGGCGTCCTTCGACGCGGCGTTCGGCGGCAATTGAGCGCATTAGACAGCAGTTGATGGTATTTGAACGCACCGATTCTCCGGGGTGACGGCGCACCCCGGCGTCCCGCACACACCCGTGCACCCGCGTACGACCAGCCCCTTCCTGGAGGCATTTCGTGCACCCGTACGACGAAAACAGGGACAACAGGAGTCGCACCACACACCCGAGACGCCCGAGGCTCACGAAATTCCGCGGGGCACTCGCCCTGCTCAGCGGACTGCTGCTCGCGGGCACCTCACTCGGTCTCACCGCACCCGCGGCCGGCGCAGCCGTCGCCGACCCGGGCGCGGCCCCCGCGGTCGCCGCGGAGGACTTCCAGCAGGTCACCCTCGCCAAGGGCGAACCCGAGGTCGGCGAGCCCATGTCGCTCGCCGTACTCCCGGACCGCTCGGTCCTGCACACCTCGCGCGACGGCGAACTCCGTATGACGGACGCCGCGGGCAACACGAGACTCGTGGGCAAGCTCGACGTGTACGCGCACGACGAGGAGGGCCTGCAAGGCATCGGCATCGACCCGGATTTCGCCGACAACCGCTTCATCTACCTCTACTACGCACCCCTGTTGGACACCCCGGCGGGCGACGCCCCCGAGACCGGCACCGCCGCCGACTTCGCCCCCTTCGAGGGCGTCAACCGCCTCTCACGGTTCGTCCTGAACCCTGACGGCACGCTGGACACGGCGAGCGAGACGAAGATCCTCGACGTCCCCGCCTCCCGTGGCCTGTGCTGCCACGTCGGCGGTGACATCGACTTCGACGCGGCGGGGAACCTGTACCTGTCCACCGGTGACGACACCAACCCCTTCCAGTCGGACGGCTACACGCCCATCGACGAGCGCGCCAACCGCAACCCCGCCTTCGACGCCCAGCGTTCCTCCGGCAACACCAACGACCTGCGCGGCAAGATCCTGCGTATCAAGGTGAACGCCGACGGCTCGTACTCCATACCGGACGGCAACCTCTTCGCCCCCGGTACGGACAAGACGCGCCCCGAGATCTACGCGATGGGCTTCCGCAACCCGTTCCGCTTCAGCGTCGACCAGGAGACCGGCATCCTCTACGTCGGCGACTACGGCCCCGACGCGGGCGCGGCGAGCCCGACACGCGGCCCGGCCGGCCAGGTCGAGTTCGCGCGGGTGACCGAGCCGGGCAACTACGGCTGGCCGTACTGCGTCGGCGACAACAAGGCCTACCTCGACTACGACTTCGCGACCGGCGCCTCGGGCGCGGCCTTCGACTGCGCCGCCCCCAGGAACACCTCGCCGAACAACACCGGCCTGACCGACCTTCCCCCGGCCCAGGCCGCCTGGATTCCCTACGACGGCCCGTCCCTGCCGGAGTTCGGCGACGGCTCCGAGTCCCCGATGGGCGGCCCGGTCTACCACTACGACCCCGAGCTGGACTCCCCGGTGAAGTTCCCGGAGGCGTACGACGGTGACTTCTTCGCCGGAGAGTTCGGGCGCCGCTGGATCAAGCGGATCACGAGCGACGCCGACGGAACCGTGCAGTCCATCAACGACATTCCCTGGACCGGCACCCAGGTGATGGACATGGCCTTCGGCCCGGACGGCGCGCTGTACGTCCTCGACTACGGTCTCGCGTGGTTCGGCGGCGACGAGAACTCGGCGCTGTACCGCATCGAGAACGCCACCGACGGCCACTCGCCCGTGGCCCAGGCCGCGGCCGACCGGACCTCCGGGCAGGCACCGCTGAGGGTGCGCTTCTCGTCCGCGGGCACGACGGACGCCGACGGCGACGCGCTGACGTACAGCTGGGACTTCGGCGACGGCGGTACGTCGACGGCGGCGAACCCCTCGTACACGTACCGGAAGAACGGCACGTACACGGCGACGCTGACCGCCGAGGACGCCTCGGGCCGTACGGGCAGCGCGAGCGTGCAGGTCGTCGTGGGCAACACCGCTCCGAGGGTGAAGCTCGAACTCCCCAAGGACGGGCAGTTGTTCAGCTTCGGTGACGCCGTGCCGTTCAAGGTGAGGGTCGCGGACCGGGAGGACGGCAGGATCGACTGCGCCAAGGTGAAGGTCAGCTTCATCCTCGGCCACGACAGCCACGGCCACCCGCTGACGTCCGCCAACGGGTGCACCGGCACCATCCAGACCAGCGCCGACGGCGGCCACGACGAGAACGCCAACATCTTCGGGGTGTTCGACGCCGAGTACACCGACGGCGGAGGCGGCGGGCAGGCCCCGCTGACCACGCACGACCAGAATGTGGTCCAGCCCAAGCACCGGCAGGCCGAGCACTACGGCGAGGCCGGCGGCATCACCGTGCAGGACAAGCCGACGGCGCACGGCGGCAGGACCGTCGGCGACATCCACAACGGCGACTGGATCTCCTTCGAGCCGTACGTCCTGTCCAACGCCACGAAGATCACCGCACGGATCTCCTCGGCGGGCGCGGGCGGCAAGCTGGAGGTCCGCGCGGGCTCCCCGAAGGGACGGCTGCTCGGCACCGCGACCGTGCCGGTGACCGGCGGCTGGGAGAACTTCCAGGACGTCACCGCGAGCCTGTCCCGGGCACCGTGGGGCACCACCACGCTCTACCTGGTCTTCAAGGGGCGCGGCACCGGCGCGTTGTACGACGTGGACGACTTCACGTTCACCACCGACTGAGAGGGACATACACAGCATGCGATCGACCAACCGACTGACAACGTCAGTCGTCGGAGCGGCCGTGCTCCTCGGCTGCGTCTCGGGACCGGCGGCGTCACAGGCGAAGCAGGACGGCACACGGGTGTTGGTGTTCTCCAAGACGGCCGGCTTCCACCACGGCTCGATCTCCGCCGGCATCGAGGCGGTGAAACAGCTCGGCGAGACGGGCGGCTTCACGGTCGACTCGACGGAGGACGCCGGAGCCTTCACGGCCGACAACCTCGGGCGCTACGACGCGGTCGTGTTCCTGTCGACGACCGGTGACGTCCTGAACGCCGCCCAGGAGACGGCCTTCGAGGGCTACATCCGCAGTGGCGGGGGCTACGTCGGCATCCACGCGGCCGCCGACACCGAGTACGACTGGGCGTTCTACGGCGGGCTCGTCGGTGCCTACTTCGAGTCGCATCCGTGGTGGCCGATGCGCGCCACGGTGCACGTCGAGGACCGCGCCCACCCGGCGACCGCGGACCTGCCCACCACCTGGAAGCGCACCGACGAGTGGTACAACTTCCGCTCGAACCCCCGGGAACGGGTCCGCGTCCTGGCCTCCCTCGACGAGTCCTCGTACTGGGGCGGCACCATGAACGGCGACCATCCGATCGCCTGGTGCCAGAACTACCAGGGCGGCCGCTCCTTCTACACCGGCGTCGGCCACAGCAAGGAGTCCTTCGCCGAACCCGCCGTCCGTCAGCACCTGTTGGGCGGAATCCAGTGGGCCACCGGCGCCGCCGAGGCGGACTGCCGACCGGAGAACGGCTACCGGCCGCTCTTCGACGGCACGGCCGCGTCGCTGTCGGCATGGCGGCAGGCGGGACCGGGCGCCTTCGAGTTGAGCGACGACGGAACACTGACGTCGGCCGACGGCCTCGGGATGCTCTGGTACGCGGGGTCGGACTTCACGTCGTACTCACTCAAGCTCGACTGGAGGATGGCCAGTGCCTCCGGCGACGACAACTCCGGGGTGTTCGTGGGCTTCCCGGCCTCGGACGACCCGTGGTCGGCGGTCGACAACGGCTACGAGATCCAGATCGACGCCACCGATGTCCCCGAGCGCACGACCGGCTCGGTGTACAGCTTCCAGTCCGCCGACCTCGACAAGCGCGACCGTGCGCTGAACCCGCCGGGGGAGTGGAACACGTACGAGATCCGCGTGGAGGGCGAACGGCTCCGCGTCTGGCTCAACGGCGTGAAGATCAACGATTTCACCAACACCGATCCGGTCCGGAGCCTGCGTGACGGCCACATCGGCATCCAGAACCACGGAGCCGAGGACCAGGTGTCCTTCCGCGACATCCGGATCAAGGAACTGCCCGAGCGCTCCGCGAAGGGCAACTGAGCGACGGCGGGCGGGGGACGCCGGACCCCCGCCCGCCGTCCTGACCGGTTCTCTTCCGGTTCTCTTTCGGCTTGCGTACGGCAAGGAGGCTGACCATGTCCGAGTCCCGCTCCGAACTCCGGGTGGGCGTCTGGCTGATCGGTGCGCGCGGCTCCGTCGCCACCACCGTCGTCGCGGGCTGCGCCGCCGTGGCCGCCGGCCTGCACACCTCGACGGGCATGGTCACCGAGACCCCGCTCTTCACCGACTCCGGCCTGCCACCCTTGTCCTCCCTGGTCTTCGGCGGCCACGACGTCGTGGACTGCCCCCTGCCCAAGCGCGCGGAGACCCTGGCCGCCGGCGGCGTGCTGCCCCACGGCCTCCCGTCGGCGGTGGCGTCCGAACTGGCCGCCGCCGACCGGGAGATCAGGCCGGGCGGCCCGGTGCCCGGGGACACGCGGGACGACGACTCGATGATCGAGACCTTCGTCGCCGACATACGGGATTTCGTACGGCGGTGCGGGCTGTCCCGCGCGGTGGTCGTGAACGTGGCGTCGACGGAACCCTCGGCGACCGGGGACAGTCTGCCGCCCAGTTCTCTGTACGCGGCGGCGGCCCTGCGGGCGGGCTGTGCGTATGTGAACTTCACCCCGTCGACCGGCCTGCACCATCCGGCCCTTGCGTCCTTGGCGGCTGCCTGTGGTCTGCCGTACGCGGGTCGGGACGGCAAGACGGGCCAGACGCTGCTGCGGTCGGTGCTCGGGCCGATGTTCGCCCAGCGGGCGCTGACCGTGCGGGCCTGGTCCGGCACGAATCTCCTCGGCGGCGGCGACGGCGCCGTGCTCTCCGACCCGGCCGCCGCGGCGGCCAAGAACGCGGGCAAGGAACGGGTGCTGGCGGACACGCTGGGCGTGGCACCGGAGGGCGAGACCCACATCGACGACGTTCCCGCCCTCGGTGACTGGAAGACCGCCTGGGACCACATCGCCTTCGACGGCTTTCTCGGCACCCACATGACCCTCCAGACCACCTGGCAGGGGTGCGACTCGACGCTCGCCGCACCCCTGATCCTGGACCTCGCCCGCCTGCTGTCCCGGGCCCAGGAGGCCGGCCTGTCGGGCCCGTTGGCCGAGCTGGGCTTCTACTTCAAGGACCCGGCGGGCGACGGGCCGTCGGCTCTGGGGGAGCAGTACGCGGCCCTGGCGACCTTCGCGGAACGGCTGCGAGGGGTGGCGTGATGAGGGGGAGGAGGGCAGGAGGTATGAGGCCGGTGCAAGGGGAGACGAGCCCGGTGTCGGGGCATACGAGCTCGGCGTCAGCGGCGACGAGCCCGGCGTCAGGGGAGACGGACTCGCAGTCGAGAGATGTGGTCTCCCGCCTCCGACGCACCACCCCCACTCCCATACCCACCTCCGCCGCCCTGCCGCGAGCGTGGGCCGAACTCCTCCGCCTTCCCGCCCTGTTCACCGTCCCCGGCGACGCCCTGGCAGGCGCGGCCGCGGCCGGAGCCCGCCCGAACCCCCGCACCCTGCTCGCCATCGGTTCCTCCCTCTGTCTCTACGAGGCGGGCATGGCCCTGAACGACTGGGCCGACCGCGACGAGGACGCCGTGGACCGCCCGCACCGCCCCCTGCCCTCCGGCCGCGTACACCCCACGGCCGCCCTCGCGGCAGCGGCTGCCCTGACTGCGGCGGGCCTGGCCCTGGCCGCCCGCGCGGGCCGCCCCACCCTGACGGTCGCCGTCCCCCTCGCGGCCACCGTCTGGTCGTACGACCTCACTTTGAAGCGCACCCCCGCGGGCCCTCTGGCCATGGCCACCGCCCGAGGCCTGGACCTCCTCCTGGGCGCGGCCGCGACAACCGGCCGCTCCCGCCGAGCCCTCCCCTCAGCCGCCCTGCTGAGCACGCACACCCTGGCGGTCACCGCCGTCTCCCGCCACGAGACCCAGGGCGGCTCCATCCGAGCCCCTCTGGCCGCGTTGGCGACGACGGGGGCGCTGACCTGGCGGCTGACGCGAGGTCCCGCGTCGGGACACCGTCGTCCCCCGGGCACTGCGGCAGCGGTCCTGCGCGCGGCCCTCACCACCGCCTATACCGCGACTGCCGCGCGCCCCTTGCTGCACGCCACCCTCAACCCCTCACCTCCGCTCACCCAACGAGCCGTCGGCGCCGGCATCCGTGCCCTGATCCCTCTCCAAGCCGCCCTGACCGCCCGTTCGGGCGCGCTGGGCACGGCCCTGGTCACCGCGACCCTCGCCCCGGCGGCCCGCGCGTTCGCGAGGAAGGTGAGCATCACATGAGCCCGCACCCGGCCCCGGAGCCCACGTCACGTCCGAGCCCTCACCCCCTCCGCTTCGGTTACGGCACGAACGGGCTCGCGGACCTCCGCCTCGGCGACGCCCTGGCCCTGCTCGCCGACCTGGGCTACGACGGCGTCGGCCTGACCCTCGACCACATGCACCTGGACCCGCTCACCCCGGGCCTCGCGACCCGCACGCGCCGGCTGGCCCGTCGGCTCGATGCGCTCGGCCTGAGCGTCACGGTGGAGACCGGCGCCCGCTATGTCCTCGACCCGCGCCGCAAACACGGCCCGTCCCTGCTCGACCCCGACCCGGAGGACCGGGCCCGCAGGGTGGATCTGCTGGTCCGGGCGGTACGGGTCGCTGCCGACCTCGGCGCCCACGCCGTGCACTTCTTCAGCGGCATCACCCCGGCCGGCACGGACGAGTCCACCGCCTGGAAACGCCTCCCCGACGCACTCGCCCCCGTGCTGGACGCCGCCACCGCCGCCGGCATCCCCCTCGCCGTCGAACCCGAACCCGGCCATCTCCTCGCCACCCTCGCCGACTTCCACCGCCTCCGCGAAGCCCTCGGCAACCCGGACGTGCTGGGCCTCACCCTCGACATCGGCCACTGCCAGTGCCTGGAACCCCTTCCTCCCGCCGACTGCGTCCGCGCCGCCGCGCCCTGGCTGCGCCACGTCCAGATCGAGGACATGCGCCGTGGTATCCACGAACACCTCCCTCTCGGGGACGGGGAGATCGACTTCCCGCCCGTACTCGAAGCCCTGGCCGCCACCGGCTACCAGGCCCTGACCGTCGTCGAACTTCCCCGCCACTCCCACGCGGGCCCGCACCACGCCGAACGGTCCCTGCCCTTCCTGCACCGCGCGGCAGCCACGGCCTCAGCGCCCCCGGACGGTTCCCGGGACACCTCCGCCGTACCCGAACGGAGCACCTCGTGATCCAGCACCACACCCCGGGCCACCGGACAGCCCACCCCCTCCAGGCCGTCCACGCCACGCCCGCCGACGCCCCGCACCCGGCCCGCACCACGCCGGCCCAACTGCGCACCCGGCTGGCCGCGCGGCTCGCCGCACCGGCCCGCGTCTGGCTGGACCGTGCCCTCGACGAGGCCGCCGCCCGGCCGGGCAGCCACGGGCCCATCTCCGTGTGGGAGCTGCGCCTGGCCGAGGCGGGCCGCCGCTGCGGTGCCGAGCACGCCGACGCCGTCCGCGTGCTCATCCTGCACGCGGCCCGCGCCGACGCGGACACCCTCACCCGCGTCTACCGCCAGGGCACCGCCGCCGAACGCCGGGCCGTCCTGCACGCGCTGCCCCACCTGGTGTCCGGTCCGCAGGCGGTGCCGCTCGTCGAGGACGCCCTGCGCACCAACGACACGAGCCTGGTCGCCGCCGCCCTCGGCCCGTACGCAGCCCGCCACCTGGATGCCCACCACTGGCGGCACGCCGTCCTGAAGTGCCTGTTCACCGGCGTGCCCGTGGACGAGGTGGCCGACCTGGCCCGCCGCGCCCGCGCGGATGCCGAACTCGCCCGCATGCTCGGCGCCTACGCCGACGAACGCACCGCCGCGGGCCGTGCCGTACCCGAGGACCTGTACCGCGTGATGGCCCTGACCGAGCCGGAGCCCCGCACAGCCCCGGCGGCTCCGGCCCCCGCGGCTCCGGCCCCCGTGGATCACCCCGGTACCTCGCCCAGCCAGCACAGCACCGACGGCACCGACCGCGCGGACAGCACCGACGGCACCGACCGCGCGGACAGCGCCGACGGCATGGACCGCGCGGATGGCACCGATGGCACGGACCGCGCGGACAGCTCGGACGGCAAGGACAGCTCGGACGGCTCGGACGGCAAGGAGTCCTGATGCGCATCTTCGACCCCCACATCCACATGACGTCACGGACCACCGACGACTACGAGGCCATGCATGCCGCGGGCGTCCGCGCCGTCGTCGAGCCCTCCTTCTGGCTCGGCCAGCCCCGCACCTCGCCCGCCTCCTTCCTCGACTACTTCGACTCCCTTCTGGGCTGGGAACCCTTCCGTGCCGCCCAGTACGGCATCGCCCACCACTGCACGCTCGCCCTCAACCCCAAGGAGGCGAACGACCCCCGTTGCGTCCCGGTACTGGACGAACTGCCCCGCTATCTCGTCAAGGACCAGGTCGTCGCCGTCGGCGAGATCGGCTACGACGCGATGACGCCCGCCGAGGACACCGCGCTTGCCGCCCAGCTCCAGCTCGCCGCCGACCACGAGCTGCCCGCGCTCGTCCACACCCCGCACCGTGACAAGCTGGCCGGCCTGCGCCGCACCCTGGACGCCGTCCACGCATCCGCCCTGCCCGCCGACCGGGTCCTGCTGGACCACCTCAACGAGATCACCGTCAAGGAGGCCAAGGACAGCGGCTGCTGGCTCGGCTTCTCCGTCTATCCCGACACCAAGATGGACGAGGAACGGATGATCGCCGTCCTGCGGGAGTACGGGCTGGAGCGGGTCCTGGTCAACTCCGCCGCGGACTGGGGCAGGAGCGACCCCCTCAAGACCCGCAAGGTCGGCGACGCCCTGATCGAGGCAGGCTTCACCGAGGACGACGTCGACCAAGTGTTGTGGCGCAACCCCGTCGCCTTCTACGGACTCAGCGGCCGTCTCGACCTCGACGTCGCCGAAACGGACGCCACCCATGAGGGCAACTCCATCCTCCGCGGCGCTCCGCTCACCGACGCGTCCACCCCGGAGGCGTGACCCATGCGCTTCCGCCACCCCGACGGGTCCACCGTCCACCTCGCCTACTGCACCAACGTCCACCCCGCCGAAACTCTCGACGGCGTCCTCGCCCAACTCCGCGACCACTGCGAACCCGTACGCCGCCGCCTCGGCCGCGACCGCCTCGGCATCGGCCTGTGGCTCGCCAAGGACGCCGCGCACGCCCTCGTCACCGACCCCTCCGCTCTGCGCCGGCTGCGCACGGAACTCGACGTCCGAGGCCTCGAAGTGGTCACCCTCAACGGCTTCCCGTACGAAGGATTCGGAGCCGAAGAGGTCAAGTACCGGGTGTACAGGCCGGACTGGGCCGACGCCGAACGTCTCCACCACACCATCGCCCTGGCCCGCGTCCTCGCCGGACTCCTCCCCGACGACGTCACCGAAGGCACGGTCTCCACACTGCCGCTCGCCTGGCGCACCGCCTATGACGACACCCGAGCCGCCCACGCCCATACGGCCCTCGCCACCCTCGCCGAACGCCTCGACGCCCTGGAGGAGTTGACCGGCCGCTCCATCCGCATCGGCCTGGAGCCCGAGCCCGGTTGCACCGTCGAAACCACCGCCGACGCCATCGCCCCGCTCACCGCGATCGGCCACGACCGCATCGGCGTCTGCCTCGACACCTGTCACCTCGCCACCTCCTTCGAGGATCCGCACACCGCCCTGGACGCGCTGACCACCGCCCGCGTCCCCGTCGTCAAGTCCCAGCTCTCAGCCGCCCTGCACGCCGAACACCCCCATCTCCCCGAAGTCCGCGAGGCCCTCGCAGCCTTCGACGAACCCCGCTTCCTGCACCAGACCCGCACCAGCACCGCTGCCGGTCTCCGCGGCACCGACGACCTCGGCGAAGCCCTCAAGGGCGACTCCCTGCCCGAGTCGTCTCCCTGGCGAGCCCACTTCCACGTCCCGCTGCACGCGGCCCCCGCCGCACCCCTCACCTCTACGCTGCCCGTACTCAAGGACGCCCTGACCCGACTGGCCGGCGGCCCGCACCCGCTCACCCGCCATCTGGAGGTCGAGACCTACACCTGGCAGGCCCTCCCGCCCGAGTTGCGCCCGCGCGGCCGCGGCCAGCTCGCCGACGGCATCGCCGCGGAACTCACCCTGGCCCGCGACCTGCTGACGGACCTCGGCCTGAAGGAGCTGCCGTGAACCACTCCGGCAACCAGTCCCTGAACCAGTCCGCGGACCAGGCTGCGAACCAATCGGCGCACACCAGCGGGCCCACCCCTCTCCTCGTGCTCGACGTCGTCGGCCTCACTCCCCGTCTCCTCGACCACATGCCCCACCTCAAAGCCCTCAGCCGATCAGGCTCATGGGCTCACCTCGGCACCGTCCTGCCCGCCGTCACCTGCGCCGCCCAGTCCACCTTCCTCACCGGCACCCACCCCGCCGAACACGGCATCGTCGGCAACGGCTGGTACTTCCGCGAGCTCGGCGACGTACTGCTGTGGCGCCAGCACAACGGCCTGGTGTCCGGAGACAAGCTGTGGGACGCCGCCCGTCGCGCGCACCCCGGCTACACGGTCGCCAATATCTGCTGGTGGTACGCCATGGGCGCCGACACCGACATCACCATCACCCCCCGTCCGATCTACTACGCCGACGGCCGCAAGGAACCCGACTGCTACACCCGGCCCCCGGCCCTGCACGACGAACTCACCGAGAAACTCGGCACGTTCCCGCTCTTCCACTTCTGGGGTCCCGGCGCCGACCTCGTCTCCAGCCGCTGGATCATCGACGCGACCCGTCACATCATGCGCACCCGGCACCCGGACCTGGCCCTGTGCTATCTCCCCCATCTCGACTACGACCTGCAGCGCTTCGGCCCCGACGACCCGCGCTCCCGGAAAGCGGCCGCCGACCTGGACGCGGCCATGGCCCCCCTTCTCGACGACGCCCGCGCGGCAGGCCGTACGGTCGTCGCCCTCTCCGAATACGGCATCACCCGCGCGGACCGCCCCGTCGACATCAACCGCGCGCTGCGCCGCGCCGGACTCCTCGAGGTGCACACGCAGGACGGCATGGAGTACCTCGACCCGATGGCCTCACGCGCCTTCGCCGTCGCCGACCACCAGATCGCCCACGTCTACGTACGCCGCCCCGAGGACCTCGAGACCACCCGGGCAGCGCTCGCCGACCTGCCCGGCATCGAGCAACTCCTCGACGACGAGGGCAAGAAGACCCATCACCTCGACCATCCGCGCTCCGGCGAACTCGTCGCCGTCGCGGAGCCGGATGCCTGGTTCACGTACTACTACTGGCTCGACGACGCCCACGCGCCCGACTTCGCACAGCTCGTCGAGATCCACCGCAAACCCGGCTACGACCCGGTCGAGCTCTTCATGGATCCGCTCGACCCGTACGTCAAGGTCAAGGCGGCGGGCGCACTGGCCCGCAAGAAACTCGGCATGCGCTACCGCATGGCGGTCGTGCCCCTCGACCCGTCACCTATTCGCGGCAGCCACGGCCGCCTTCCCACGAGCGACGACGACGGTCCGCTCATCATCTGCTCCACCCCCCGCGCTGTCGACGGCCGCCTCGCGGCCACCGACGTGAAATCACTGCTGCTCCAACTCGCCGGTCTCCACTGAACCGGTCTCCACCGATGCATCCGGACACACACCACTGAACCAGACACCACTGACAACGCTCCGCCGACAACGAGGAGTTCCCGCATGAGCCGCACAAGCCGCACGAACAACTCGGCAGACCCGGAACTGGCGCACAGACTCAGCAGACGAGGTGTGCTCGGCGTCGCCGCCGGCACCACCGCCGCGACCCTGCTCGGCGCGACCGTCGCCGCCTCCCCGGCCGCAGCCGCGCCCGCCGGGGCGACCGGCACGGACCGGCACGGAAGAGGCCGGCCCGTCCTGCCCCCCGGCCGCCTCGGCGTCCAGCTCTACAGCCTCCGCGACAAGGTCTCCACGCTCGGCTTCGCCCCGGTCTTCGGCGAACTGCAGAAGTATGGCTACGACGAGATCGAGTTCGCCGGCTACACCCAGGGTTCGGCGGGCTCCATCACCCTGGCCCAGCTGAAGCGACTCGCCGCCGACCACGGCCTCAACCCGATCGGCAGCCACGTCGGTTACTACTCCAGTGACCCCAACGCGTACACCTTCGCGCAGAACCTCACCAAGGTTCTCGACGACGCGGAGGCCCTGGGCCTCAAGCACATCGGCACGGCGTCGGGCCCCTTCCGCTACGGCGACACGGTGGACGCCTGGAAGCGCGCGGCCGAGGAGTTCAACACCTACGGCGCGGCCGCCAGGAAGCGCGGCATGAAGTTCTACCAGCACAACCACGCCGAGGAGTTCTCCTTCGCGTCGGACCGTCCCGACGTACGCCTCTACGACGTGCTGCTCGCCGAGACCGACCCCGGTCTGGTCTATCTGGAGATGGACATCTACTGGGCGTTCGCCGGCCAGTTCCGCTTCTCCAGGCAGGTCGACGGCACCCCCGCCCCCTTCGACCCGCTGCGCTATGTCCTGAAACGGCCCGAGCGCTACCCGCTCTTCCACGTCAAGGACGGCATCCGCGACGACTCCGTGCGCGACGGCTACCGGATGACGGACGTCGGGGGCGGTGACATCGACTACAAGAAGTTCATCTCCAAGGTCACCCGGCGCACGCACGGCCGGCGCCGCTACCACCACTGGCAGGCGGAGCACGACAATCCCGTCGAGTCCTTCGCCTTCGCCCGCAAGTCCAGCGAGCACCTGCACTCGCTGCGGGAGAGGTGCGGATATTAAGGCTCCGTAGGCAGACGGCCGGCCCCGGAACCCAGGGGGTTCCGGGGCCGGCCACCTGTTTTCAGCTCACTCGTTGAATGTCTTCCAGTTCGAGCAGGCGACCGGGGAGGTGTCACTCGAGCCGTCCACCGTACACACCCTCATCCGGTAGGCGAGGCGCGTGAGGACGTCGTACCTGAAAGAGGCGTAGGTGCCCGACCCCTTGCCGTTGTACACGGTGTCCGCGAGTGACCAGCGATTGCCGACCGGGTGGAACACCTGCAAGGACCCCCGCACACCGTGGCTGTCGGCGCGGTCGTCCCAGACATGGAAGTCGTCACCGTCGTCGATGTGCACCATTGATGCGGACGATCCGAGGTATACCCAGGTGTTCCCGAGGATCGAAGCGTCTCCGTCATCGGCGAAGGCTGAATCGACTCCAGTTATGGCGATCAGGGGAGCTGCGAGGGTTGCTGTGACGCGGAGTGACCATCGTCTCGGCATGAACGTCCCGTTGCTCGAAGGTTGATCGCGGTACCGTACGTGGTCTCTTTGGTTCACTGCACGGGGGCGCGCGGTACGAAGTGAGGGGCCCGGCCGAAGCCGGGGCCGCTCCGGTGTGTGCGGTCAGGCGGGCTGGGGAATCAGTCCATCTCCCGGCTGATCGGCTGGGGATTCGGCTTGATCCCGCCACTGCCCCTGGTCTTGGGCCGTCCCGGTGGGGTCAGGAAGAGCGCCATGAATCCGGCGAAGAACGAGATGCAGCCGGCCAGGATGAAGGCGCCGTCGAGCCCCCAGGCGTCGACGACCACGAAGCCCATACCCGCGCCGAGGCCGGACACGAGCTTCGAGCTGTAGACCATGCCGTAGTTGGTCGCGTTGTTGTTCTCACCGAAGTAGTCGGCGGTCATCGCCGCGAACATCGGGAAGATGGCGCCACCACCGAAGCCGGAGATGGCGGAGAAGATCAGGAACAGCGGAAGGTTCTCGGCCTCGGCCGACCAGAGGATGCCGAACTGGGCAGCGCCCAGAATGACGCAGACGTACAGCAGGCACCTCTTGCGGCCGTAGAGGTCGGAGAGCCAGCCGATCACACCGCGCCCGGTGCCGTTGACGATTGCCTTGAGCGACATGGCGGTGGCCACGATCCCGCCGGCGAAGCCTGCCTCCTTGCCGATGTCGATCTGGAAGGAGATACCGAAGATGTTCACGCCCGAGGTGCAGGCGAGACAGAACCACATCAGCGCCACCCGGCCGGTCTTCCAGGCCTCCAGGGGGCTGTACTGGTGGACGGCTGGCGGGTTCTTCTCCAGGGAGCGACGCGCGCGCGGGTCCTCCGGCGGGTTCAGCGGGTTGATCTCGGCAGGCCACCAGTTCTTCGGCGGGTCCTTGAAGAAGAAGCCGGCGACGGCCACGACGCCGGCGAGGAAGACGCCGACCGTGACCAGGATGACCTTGAAGTTGGAGACGTCCATCACGTTGGTGAACAGGAAGACGAAGGGCACCGAGCCGTAGGCGAAGCCGCCGTTGACGAAGCCGGTCTTGCCGCCCTTGCGTTCCGGGTACCACTTGCCGACCATGTTGACGCAGGTGGCGTACACCATGCCCGCGCCCATACCGCTGAACATGCCGAAGCCGATGAAGGCGAGTGTGACGCTCGGCGCGTAGGCCAGCGACAGATAGCCGAAGAGCGTTCCGGTGGCGCCGAGCATCATCGCCCAGCGGGCCGGCAGCTTGCCGGTCTCACGCAGCCGTCCCGCCGGGAAGGCCACCGCGGCCTGGAAGAACACCCAGGTGGTCAGCATCCAGAAGATGCTGCCTTCGGACCAGAGATGTGCCTGGTGCAGCGTGTCCTCGGCGGACGCGAACGCGTACTCCGCCGAGCTGATGCCCATCATGCCCACCCAGGGCAGGATGACCATCCACTTGCGTTTGCGGCCCATGATGTCGATGTCGGATTCACCGATCCGGTACATCCGGCCGTTGGCGTCCGTCACCTCCCTGTAGGGGACGGATGTGGAGATGTCAGTTGTCGCCATGTCGATCGAACCCTTCGCGTGGAAGAAGTCTGGCCAGCGCCCCCTGTCCGTGTTTCTTCGCGCAGGGGCCTGCGGCGAGCGGTCACCGCAGGCCCCGTGGTTCGGGCCGTCGCTCAGTTCATCGACCGCCCCCTCGATGTGCGCGTCGCGTGTGCCCAGCGGGCCGTGTCACGCCGGGAGGACACTCGCCGGGCCCCGGCCAGCCGACGCGCCGAGAGACCCCGCATCACAGCAGCCCCGCGGCGCGCGCCCAGCGGTACTTCGCACCGAGCACGGCGACCGGCTTCTCGGTCGTGTACGGGTACGCCACGACGCCCCGCTCGAAGAGGTACTGGCACGCCTCCTCGACCTCGACGTCGCCCGCGAGCGACGCCACCACGGGCTTCTCGATGCCGCGGTCCCGGAATTCGGCCACCACGCGCGCGGTGAGCTCGGCGAAGACCGTGGGAGGGGTCACGATGGTGTGCCAGTAGCCGAGGACGAGCGAGTGGATCCGCGGGTCCTCCAGGCCGAGCCTGATCGTCGCCTCGTACGTGGACGGGGGCTCGCCGCCGGTGATGTCCACCGGGTTGCCGGCGGCGCCGAAGGGCGGGATGAACTTCCTGAAGGCCTCGTCCAGGTCCGCCGGAATCTCCATCAAGGAGAGGCCGTTGTCGGTCACCGCGTCGGACAGCAGTACGCCACTGCCGCCGGCACCCGTGATGATCACGACATTGTCGCCCTGCGGGGCCGGCAGCACGGGCAACGCGCGCGCGTACTCCAGCATTTCGTTCAGCCCAGGAGCCCTGATGACACCGGCCTGCCGCAGGATGTCGTCGTACACGGCGTCGTCGCCCGCCAGCGCGCCCGTGTGCGAGCCCGCCGCCTTGGCGCCGGCCGCGGTACGGCCCGCCTTCAGGACCACGACCGGTTTCTTGGGAACCGTCGCCCGCGCGGCCTCCACGAAGGCGCGCCCGTCCTTGAGGTCCTCCAGGTGCATGGCGATGCACTGGGTGTTGGGGTCCTCGCCGAACCAGGTCAGCAGGTCGTCCTCGTCCAGGTCCGACTTGTTGCCGAGCCCGACGATCGCCGAAACGCCTGTCTTCGTAGTGCGTGCGAAGCCGAGGATGGCCATCCCGATGCCACCCGACTGCGAGGTCAGCGCGACACCGCCCTTGACGTCGTACGGCGTGCAGAACGTGGCGCACAGGTCCTGCCACGTCGAGTAGTAGCCGTAGATGTTCGGCCCGAGCAGCCGGACGCCGTGCCGCTCGGCGATCGCCACGATCTCTGCCTGCAACTCGTGCTCGCCGGTTTCCGCGAACCCGGAGGGGATCAGTACGGCGTTGGGAATCCTCTTGCGTCCCACCTCCTCCAGGGCCGAGGCCACGAACTTGGCGGGGATGGCGAAGACCGCCACATCCACCTCACCGGGAACGTCCGTGACACTCTTGTACGCTTTGCGGCCCAGAATGTCATCGGCCTTGGGGTTCACCGGATGGATCTCCCCGGAGAAGCCGCCGTCGATGAGGTTGCGCATCACCGAGTTGCCGATCTTGCCCTGCTCGTTGGAGGCACCGATGACCGCCACCGAGCGCGGCTGCATCAGCCGCCGCATCGACCCCAGGATCTCCTCGCGCGTGTAGGTGCGCCGGGGCTTCGGCACCGACTCCGCGAGGATCACGCGGATGTCCGCCGCGACCGCGCCCTCCGGGGTGGCGATCACGGGGTTGAGGTCCACCTCGGCGATCTCCGGGAAGTCCGCGACGAGTTCGGAGACCCGGCGGATCTGTTCGGCGATCGCCCACCGGTCCACGGCCGCCGCCCCGCGCACCCCGTGCAGGATCTCCGCCGACCGGATCGAGTCCAGCATGGACAGCGCCTCGTCGGCGTTCACCGGTGCCAGCCGGAACGTGACGTCCTTCAGCACTTCGACGAGCACACCGCCGAGCCCGAAGGCCACGACCTTCCCGAACGTCGGATCGGTCACCGAGCCGACGATGACCTCCTGCCCCTGGGGAAGCAGTTCCTGGACCTGTACGCCCTCGATGCGCGCCCGGGGGTCGTACGCGCGCGCGTTGTCGATGATTTTGTGGAAGGCGGCCCGTACGTCGGTCGCTCCCTCCACCCCGACGATCACTCCGCCCGCATCGGTCTTGTGCAGGATGTCCGGCGAGACGATCTTCATGACCACCGGCCCGCCGAAGCGCGCCGCGTACGCCACCGCCTCGTCGACGTCCGTCGCCAGCTCCTCGCCGGGTACGGCGATGCCGTACGCGTCGGCGATCACCTTGCCCTCGGGCGCGGTCAGTGCGCTGCGGCCCTCGGCCCGTACGGTGTCGAGGAGCGTACGCACCCTCAGCACCCGGTCTTCGGCCATCAATCAGATCACTCCGTTCGACTTGAGCAGGCGCAGTTCCTCGTCGCCGAGGCCGAGCTCGCCGATATAGACCTCTTCGTTGTGTTCGCCGAGCAGCGGCGAACTGGTCACGTCCACAGGAGAGTCGGAGAGCTTGAGCGGGCTGCCCACCGTCGTGAACGCGCCGCGCTGCGGGTGCGGGACGCGCACGACCATCTCGTTGGCGACCAGGGACTGGTCCTCGATGATCTCCCTGGTGGACAGGATCGGTCCGCACGGGATGTTGTGGGCGTTGAGCTTCTCCAGCACCTCCCACTTGGGAAGCGTCGAAGACCACTCCTCGATGAGCTGGAACATCTTGTTGAGCTTGGGCAGCCGGGCCGCGGGCGTCGCCCACTCGGGGTCATCCGCCAGCTCGGGCCGGCCGATGAGTTCGCTGATCGGCTTCCAGCCGACGGGCTGCACGATGACGTACACATAGTCGTTCGGGCCGCCCGGCGCGCACTTGACCGCCCAGCCGGGCTGACCGCCGCCGGAGGCATTTCCCGATCGGGGAACTTCGTCGCCGAAGTCCTCGTTCGGATATTCAGAGAGCGGGCCGTGTGCCAGGCGCTGCTGGTCGCGCAGCTTCACCCGGCAGAGGTTGAGCACAGCGTGCTGCATGGCCACATTGACCCGCTGACCACGCCCGGTGTTCTCCCGCTGGAACAGCGCCGCGAGAATCCCCGCCACGGCGTGGACGCCCGTGCCCGAGTCCCCGATCTGGGCCCCCGTCGCCAGCGGCGGCCCGTCCTCGAACCCGGTGGTCGACATCGACCCGCCCATGGCCTGAGCGACGACCTCGTACGCCTTGAAGTTGGTGTACGGACCGTCCCCGAACCCCTTGATGGAGGCATAGACGATACGCGGATTGATCTCCTGAATGCGGTCCCAGGTGAAGCCCATGCGGTCGACCGCGCCCGGCCCGAAGTTCTCGACCATGACGTCGGAGCGGCGGATCAGCTCGGTGAGAAGCTCCTTGCCGCGCTCGGTCTTGACGTTGAGGGTGATGCTCCGCTTGTTGCAGTTGAGCATCGTGAAGTAGAGGGAGTCGACGTCCGGGAGGTCACGCAGCTGCCCCCGCGTGATGTCACCGGTCGGCGCCTCCAGCTTGATGACGTCCGCGCCGAGCCAGGCGAGCAGCTGGGTCGCGGAAGGCCCGGACTGGACGTGGGTCATGTCCAGGACGCGGATGCCTTCGAGAGCTTTGGCGGTCACGGGCTTCACCGGGCCTTCCAGTGGTAGAGTCGCGGCGTGCTGAGCGAGAGCCAAGCCAGCACAACAGCCTCCAATCATTGGGCAAACCGGGCAGGTTCCAACCCGGCTGGTGCTGAGGGCGTGAGACCGGATCGCTCGTCGAGCGATCGGGCGGCCTGAGCCAGAAATCCCCGGTCTTCGGGCAGGGGAGGGTTCAACTCACTTGTACATCGTCTGGTTCATGGTTCCGGGGGCGTACGCGTCCGGGTCGACCCAGACGTTGATCAGCGAGGGCTTGCCGGACTCGCGGGCGCGCCGCAGCGCGGGGCCGATGTCGGCGGGGTCGCGGACCTCCTCGCCGTAACCGCCGAGCATCTGCGCGAACTTGTCGTACTGGACGTCTCCGAGGGTGTTGCCGACGCGTTCGCGCTCCTCGCCGTACTTGGCCTTCTGGCCGTAACGGATCTGGTTCATGGAGGAGTTGTTGCCGACGATGCCGACGAAGGGGAGGTTGTAGCGGACGAGGGTCTCGAAGTCCCAGCCGGTGAGGGAGAAGGCGCCGTCACCGAAGAGGGCGACGACCTCCTTGTCGGGCCGTGCCTGCTTGGCCGCGAGCACGAACGGGACGCCGACGCCGAGCGTGCCCAGCGGACCCGGGTCCATCCAGTGCCCGGGCGACTTGGGCTGCACGACCTGCCCGGAGAAGGTGACGATGTCGCCGCCGTCACCGATGTAGATCGAGTCCTCGGTGAGGAAGTCGTTGATCTCGCTGACCAGCCGGTACGGGTGGATCGGAGAGGCGTCCGACCTGAGGTTCGGAAGCCGCTTCTCGATCGCCGTCTGCTCGGCGCCACGCAACTCGTCGAGCCACTCCTTGCGCTTCGACGCGCCCCCGTTGAGGCGCCCGGAGGCCGCCTCGGCCACCGACTTCAGGACCAGCCCGGCGTCGCCGACGATCCCGAGGTCGATGTCGCGGTTCTTGCCGACGGTGCGGTAGTCGAGGTCGATCTGCACGACGGTGGCGTCCGGCGACAGCCGCTTGCCGTAGCCCATGCGGAAGTCGAAGGGCGTGCCCACAATGACGATCACGTCCGCGTTCGAGAACGCGTACCGACGGGAGAGCTGGAAGTGGTGCGGGTCCCCGGGAGGCAGTGTGCCGCGGCCCGCGCCGTTCATGTACGCGGGGATGTTCAGCGTGCGCACCAGTTCGATGGCGGCCTCGGTGCCTCGGGTCGTCCACACCTGGCTGCCCAGCAGGATCGCCGGCTTCTCGGCGTGCACGAGGAGGTCGGCGAGCTTCTCAACGGCCTCGGGGTCGCCGGCCGAGCGGGTCGAGGCGCGGTAGGCCCCGGCCTTCGGCACGCGCGCCTTGTCGACGGGCACCTTGGCGTCGAGCACATCGCGCGGGATCTCCAGGAAGGACGGTCCGGGCGCGCCGTGGTAGCACTCGCGGAACGCCATCGACACCATGTCGGCCGCGCGCGCCGTGTCCGGCACGGTCGCCGCGAACTTGGTGATCGGCGCCATCATGTCGACGTGCGGCAGGTCCTGCAGGGACCCCATCTTGTGCTGGGTGAGTGCCCCTTGGCCGCCTATCAGCAGCATCGGGGACTCCGCGCGGAACGCGTTGGCGACACCGGTGACGGCGTCGGTCGTACCGGGGCCCGCGGTGACCACGGCACAGCCGGGCTTGCCGGTGATGCGTGCGTAGCCGTCGGCGGCGTGGGCGGCGACCTGCTCGTGGCGTACGTCGACGACCTCTATGCCTTCGTCGACGCAGCCGTCGTAGATATCGATGATGTGGCCGCCGCACAGGGTGTAGATGACCTCCACACCTTCCGCTTTGAGTGCCTTGGCGACCAGATGTCCACCGGAGGTGAGTGCTGTGCTCTTGTCGCTGCTGTCGTCGGGCATGGCGAAGTCCTGTCCCTTCGTAGGGGGTGGAACGCTCTCGCAGTACATTGCATACAGTCGACGAATACTGTATGAAGCTTGTTATCCCGCATCCGGTGGGTGGTGTCCAGGGGGCGTGCGGCACTTTTGAATCAGGAGCCGAAATGGACCTGTTCGAGCACCAGGCAAGGGAACTCTTCGAAGAACACGGCATCTTGGTGCCACGGGCCGAGGTCACCGACTCGCCCAAGGAGGCGCGCGAGATCGCCCGCAGGCTCGGCGGCCGCGTCGTCGTCAAAGCCCAGGTCAAGACAGGCGGCCGAGGCAAGGCGGGCGGCGTCAAGCTCGCCGCCGACCCGGCCGCCACCGAACTGACGGCCCGCCAGATCCTTGGCATGGACATCAAGGGCCACACGGTCGGCAAGGTGATGCTGGCCCAACCCGTCGACATCGAGCGCGAGTTCTACGTCAGCTACGTCCTCGACCGGGCCGCCGGCCGTTTCCTCGCGATCGCCTCGGCCGAAGGCGGCATGGAGATCGAGGAAGTGGCCGCCACCAGGCCGGAGGCGGTCGCGCGAGTCCCCATCGACCCGGCCGAGGGCGTCACCACGGCCAAGGCGAGCGAGATCGCCGAAGCCGCCGGGCTGCCGCCGCAGACGGTCGACGTCCTCGTACGCCTCTGGAAGGTGCTGACCCGCGAGGACGCCCTCCTCGTCGAGGTCAACCCCCTCGTCCGTACGGCCCAGGGGCAGATCCTCGCCCTCGACGGCAAGGTGACGCTCGACGACAACGCCCGCTTCCGTCAGGAGCGTTGGGGAGAAGACGGGGCCACGCACGACGACCCGCTGGAGGCCGCCGCCGCGGCGAAGGGCCTGAACTACGTGAAGCTGGACGGCGAGGTCGGCGTCATCGGCAACGGTGCGGGCCTCGTCATGTCGACCCTCGACGTGGTCGCGGGCTGCGGCGCACGCCCCGCCAACTTCCTCGACATCGGCGGCGGGGCATCGGCCGAGATCATGGCCGACGGACTGTCGGTCATCCTCTCCGACCCGGCCGTCAAGTCGGTCTTCGTCAACGTCTTCGGCGGCATCACCGCCTGCGACGCGGTCGCCGACGGCATCGTACGGGCCCTGGAAACCGTCCGGTTGACCAAGCCGCTCGTCGTCCGCCTCGACGGCAACAACGCCGTACGCGGTCGCGCGATCCTCGACGGCCGCGCGCACCCTTTGGTCCAGCAGGCCACCACCATGGACGGCGCCGCCCGCACGGCGGCACAACTCGCCAACGCAGCCTGAGGAGACGGGACATGGCCATCTACCTGACCAAGGAGAGCAAGGTCCTCGTCCAGGGCATGACCGGCGCCGAGGGGATGAAGCACACCCGCCGCATGCTCGCGGCGGGCACCGACGTCGTCGGCGGCGTCAACCCGCGCAAGGCGGGCCGTACCGTCGACTTCGAGGAGCGCGTCGTACCCGTGTTCGGCTCGGTACGCGAGGGCATCGAGGTGACCCGCGCGGACGTCACCGTCGTCTTTGTCCCACCCGCCTTCGCCAAAGCGGCGGTCGTGGAAGCCGCCGACGCCGGAATCGGTCTCGCGGTCGTCATCACCGAGGGCATCCCGGTCCACGACTCCGTCGCCTTCACCGCGTACGCGCGGTCGAAGGGGACCCGGATCATCGGCCCCAACTGCCCGGGCCTGATTGCACCCGGCCAGGCCAACGCCGGCATCATCCCCGCCGACATCACCAAGCCCGGACGCATCGGCCTGGTGTCCAAGTCCGGCACGCTCACCTACCAACTCATGTACGAACTCCGCGACATCGGCTTCTCCACCTGCGTCGGAATCGGCGGCGACCCGGTCGTCGGCACCACCCACATCGACTGCCTGGCCGCCTTCGAGGACGACCCGGACACCGACCTCGTCGTGCTCATCGGCGAGATCGGCGGCGACGCGGAGGAACGGGCCGCCGCGTACATCCGCGAGCATGTCACCAAGCCCGTCATCGGCTACATCGCCGGCTTCACGGCACCCGAGGGCAAGACCATGGGGCACGCGGGCGCGATCGTCTCCGGTTCGTCGGGTACGGCACGGGCGAAGAAGGAGGCCCTGGAAGCGGCCGGGGTGCGTGTGGGCGGCACACCGACCGAGACGGCCCAACTGGTACTCGGAGTACTGGGAGTGGGGGCGGGACGTCACCCATAGTTGACACGACCGAGCCATGTACGACCCCGCCCCCGACCGTGCACCGAGAGCGGAGCATTCGAATGGCATCCACCCTCACTCCGAACACCCCCACTCCGAACACCCTCGCCCTCACCCTCAAATCCGGAACCTCCTGGTCGGAGGCCTGGCAGCGCTGCTTCGCCGTCGCCCCCGAGGCCTTCCGGGACGACCGCGTCCTCAACCTCTGGGGCGCCGCCTGGCAGACCGACGGCCGGGTGCTCCCCGCGACCAGCCCGGTCGACGGCAGCCCGATCGCCGGGCCGCCCCGCCTCGACGGCACCACCGCCCACCAGGCCGTACGCGCCTCACTCGACCAGCACCGGGCCTGGCGCCACATCCCCCTCGATGAACGCCGGGCCAGGGTCGCGGCGACCCTCGACGCCCTGACCCAGCACCGCGAGCTCCTCGCCCTCCTCCTCGTCTGGGAGATCGGCAAGCCCTGGCGGCTCGCGCGGGCCGACGTGGACCGGGCCATCGACGGCGTGCGCTGGTACGTCGACGGAATCGAGCCCATGATCGAGGGCCGGACCCCGCTGGACGGCCCGGTGTCCAACATCGCGAGCTGGAACTACCCGATGAGCGTGCTCGTTCACGCAATGCTGGTACAGGCATTGGCAGGGAACGCGGTCATCGCCAAGACCCCGACCGACGGCGGCGTCGCCTGTCTCACCCTGGCCTGCGCGCTCGCCGCCCGCGAGGGCATCCCCGTCACCCTCGTCAGCGGCAGCGGAGGCGAACTGTCGGAGGCGCTCGTACGCGCCCCCGAGATCGGCTGCGTCTCCTTCGTCGGCGGCCGCGACACGGGCGCCGCGGTGGCCACGGCCGTCGCCGACCTCGGCAAGCGGCATGTACTGGAACAGGAGGGACTTAACACCTGGGGCATCTGGAACCACACGGACTGGGACACGCTGACGGCGGTCATCCCCAAGCTCTTCGACTACGGCAAACAGCGCTGCACGGCGTACCCGCGCTTCGTCGTCCAGCGGACCCTGTTCGACGAGTTCCTGGCGGCGTACCTCCCGGCGGTACGCACGCTGAGGGTCGGCCACCCGCTGGCGGTCGAGCACCCGGACGACCCGTACCCACGGCTGGACTTCGGCCCCGTCATCAACGCGGCCAAGGCCAAGGAACTGACCGACCAGGTCGCCGAGGCCATCGACCGCGGCGCCGTCCCCCTGCACCGCGGCGAGCCGGCCGACGCCCGCTTCCTGCCCGGCCAGGACACGGAGGCGTACATCCAGCCCGTCACCCTCCTCAACCCGCCCCCGTCCTCCCCGCTCCATCACGCGGAACCCTTCGGCCCGGTCGACACCATCGTCCTGGTCGACACGGAGGCGGAGCTGCTGGCCGCCATGAACGCGTCGAACGGCGCGCTCGTCGCCACCCTGTCGACGGACGACAGGGCGACGTACGAGCGGCTGGCCCCGCAGATCCGGGCGTTCAAGGTGGGCCACGGCAAACCCCGCTCCCGCGGCGACCGGGACGAGCTCTTCGGCGGCTTCGGCGCGTCCTGGCGCGGCGCCTTCGTGGGCGGCGACCTCCTGGTCCGTGCGGTGACCCAGGGCCCGGCGGGGGAGCGGCTGCCGGGGAACTTTCCGGACTACCACCTCATGCCCTGACGGACTGACACGGCGACGGAATTCGGAACGTGACCGGTCGTGCACCCCACGTCACAAGTGCACGTCCAGCGCCCGAAAGCCGCCGCTCACAGCCCCGATACGCAGGTGAAAGCCACTCCGGAAACTTGGTATTGTTGTCCACGTCGCCGCGGGGAACACCCCCGTCCAGGCGGCGGACACCTAGTCCGGGTGGCGGAATGGCAGACGCGCTAGCTTGAGGTGCTAGTGCCCTTTATCGGGCGTGGGGGTTCAAGTCCCCCCTCGGACACAGGCCGTATTCCCAACTTGTGCGGGTCGAGCGCAGTCTCGACCCGCACAAGCTGTTTTTCGGGGTCGGGCCGACGACGCCGGTCTCGATCGGGGCGTACGTCAGGCCGCCCATGGCCGCCACCCACCACCCCGCACGACACTTCCACGGACGCGGCGTCCTCGCCGTAGCCCGGAGATGCGGGGAGGCGTAGGCGTTCAATCACCGTCCAGTGGGTGTCCAGTCCCGCCGCATAGCTTGTGGCCGTCGGCTGATGGTTCGGCCAAGTGGGCCGTGCCGGAGTGCCTCTGTCGCGCCACACGCTCACCGGGAGGGAACGACCGATGAAAACACGGATCAGGAAGAGGCTGGCCGCGGCTGTCGCGGCCGGGTCGGCTGTCGCGGCGCTCGTTGTGGGAGCCCCGGGCAGCAGCACGGCCCAGGCCCAGGTGGACAGCCTGCGGGCGTTCGGGATCACGAGTGACGGCAGGCTGATGGCCATGTTCAGGACCGACAGACCCGACGTCCTGGACTGGGTCAGGGTCATCACCGGGCTCAATGGCGACACGGCGCTGGTCGGGATCGACTTCCGCGTGCAGAACGGCATCATGTACGGCGTCGGCAACCAGGGCGGCATCTACACGATCAAGACCCCGCCGGCCACCACGGACGTGGTCGTCAGCAAGGTCTCCCAGCTCCAGGTCCCGCTGTACGGCACGAACTTCGGCGTCGACTTCAACCCCGCGGCCGACCGGCTCCGGGTGATCAGCGACAGAGGACAGAACCTGCGCCACAACCTCCACGACCACACCACGATCGAGGACCGGGTCCTGAGCACCCCGCCCAGCGGGGCGACGACCCGGGGCGTCACAGCCGCCGCGTACACGAACAACGACCTGAACGCGGACACCGCGACCACCCTGTTCGACCTCGACACGACCACGGACCAGCTCGTCCTCCAGTCGCCGGCCAACAACGGCACGCTGGCCGCGGTCGGCGCGCTCGGCGTGGATGCCGCGCCCAACGCCGGCTTCGACATCTTCAGCGACCTGACGGGCGGCAAGACGACGTCGGTGACGGGCTTCGCCACGCTGCTCTCGTCGAGCGGCACCACGGCGACGTTCTACACCGTCAACCTGTTCACCGGCGCCACGAGCCGCGTGGGCCAGTTCCCGCTGGCCATCAGCGACGTGGCCGTCGCACTCGACCCCAACCCCTGACACACGTCCGGTCGACCGACCGGCAACGGTGAGCCCGCCTGTACTTCCGACGGCGGGCTCATCACCGTCCACCGGTCGTGGTCGCGGCGGGGGTCTCCAAGGCCCGCCGGGCACGTTCGGCGCCCGCGTGTGCACGCGTCAACTGGTCGTGTTCGCCGGTGACGGTCGCCACCGCGGCGGCGGTGGAGTGGTGGACGAGCGCGTCGGCGTAGTGGCCGCCGCCGTGGAGGGCCTCGGCGAGACCGTTGAGCGCCGGGGCCTCGCCGTAGCGCTCCCCGTTCTCCCGGAACAGTTCGAGGGCCTGCCGTTGGTGGTCGGCCGCGACCTCGAACGCGCCTTGCCGCAGCCGGATGTCGCCGAGGCCGGAAAGGGCGTACGCCTCGCCGCCGGGGTGCCCGAGCTGCCGGAACAGGGCGAGGGCCCGCTGCTGGTGGTCGGCCGCGTCCTCGTACCGGCCCAGCCGCAGCAGGGCGTTGCCCAGGTGGGAGAGGGTGCGGGCGCGGCCGATCCGGTCGCCGGTGAGGTCGTGCAGGGCGAGGGCCCGGCGCTGCCGGTCGGCCGCCTGTTCGTACTGGCCGAGTCGCAGCAGGGTGTTGCCGAGATTGGTCAGGGTGCGTGCCTGGCCGACCCGGTCCCCGGTCTCCCGGTACAGGGTGAGGGCCTGTTCATGGTCGCGTGCGGCATCGTGGAGACGGCCCAGCCGCCAGTGGACGTTGCCGAGGTTGGACAGGGTCCTGGCCTGCCCCGCCAGGTCCTCCGTCCGGCGGTGCAGCTCCAGGGCCCGCACGAGGTGGTCCGCGGCCGGTCCGGCGTCGGCGAGCCGCCAGTGCACGACACCGAGGTTGGTCAGCGCGTGGGCCTGGCCGCTCAGGTCGCCGGTCGTCTCGGCGGCGTGCAGGGCGTGGCGGTGGATCTCCAGCGCCTCGGTGTGGTGACCGCCGTCGAGGTAACGGAACAGCAGGGCGGCCAGCCGGACGGCGTGCCGGGGGCTGCCGCGGTCCGCGGCGACCGCGCAGACGGCCGCCAGGGTCGGGCGCTCGGCGTCCAGCCAGGCCCGCGCCGCGGCCGGGTCGCCCGCGATGGGGGAGGCGTACGGCGGTGGCGTGACCTCGGGCCTGTGGTGCCGTTCGGCGGGATGGAGGGCGTCCATGGCGACCGCGGCCGTGCCCAGGTAGTGGTCGAAGAGGCGGGCCAGAGCGGTTTGCCTGTCCTCCTCGGAGTCATGCGTACGGGCCAGGCGGTGAGCGTAGGCGCGCAGCAGGTCGTGCATGCCGAACCGGCCGGACGGGGCGGGCCGCAGGAGGTGGGCGCGGGCCAGCAGCCGCAGCGTGTCGGCGGCTCTCTCCTCGCTCGGCGCGTCTCCCGTCAGGGCCGCGACGGCGTGGGCGTCGGCTTCCGGTCCGGGGTGCAGGCTCAGCAGGCGGAAGGCGCGGGCGGCGGGGGCTGGCAGATGCCGGTACGACCAGGAGAACACCGCCTCCACCGCCGCGCGCCGGTCGCCGCCCGCGTCCAGCAGATCCAGGCGCCGCTGCTCGTCGGCCAGTTCCGCGACCAGGTCCGACAGCGGCCGTGACGGGTGGGCGACCGCGAGTTCGGCCGCGATCCGGAGTGCCAGGGGGAGCCGTACGCCCTGGTCGGCCAGGTCGGCGGCCGGCCCCGGCTCGATGTCGACGCGCGCGCCGATGAGCGTCCGCAGCAGGTCGAGCGCGTCGGGCGGCGGGAGCGGGCCCAGGCCGACGCGGCGGGCGCCGTGCAGGGCCACCAGGCCGGCCAGGCTGTCCCGGCTGGTGACCACGACGGCGCAGGTCGGGGAGCCGGGAAGCAGCGGGCGGACCTGCTCCTCGGACAGGGCGTTGTCCAGGACCACCAGCATTCTCCGGTCGGCCGTCTCGGTCCGGTACCGGCTCGCGCGGTCGTCGGCGTCGAGCGGGATCTCGTCGCCGGGGACCCCGAGGACGGTGAGGAAGCGGGTGAGGGCGTCGCCGGGTGGCATGGGGTGGTCGGGGTCGTAGCCGCGCAGGTTGACGTAGAGCTGGCCGTCGGGAAACCGGTGCCGGGTCCGGTGCGCCCAGTGGACGGCGAGCGCGGTCTTCCCCACCCCGGCGGTGCCGGAGACCACCGAGACGGCCACCGCCGTCGGGCTCGCCGGGCTGTCCTCGGGACCGGTCACCAGCCGGTCCAGGGCCGCCAGCTCCGCGTCCCGGCCGGAGAAGCCGGGCACGTCGGCGGGCAACTGGGCGGGTAATCGTCGGGGCGGCGTGCTGGTGGCGCTCACCGGGCCGCGAGCAGTAGGTCCGGTCGGGCCGCGAAGCACGGCCGGGGGCCTGGTGGGGCCGCGCAGCACGGCCGGGGTCCTGGTGGGGCTGCGCAGCACGGCGGCGTAGGCCTCGTCGAGCTCGGGACCGGGGTCGACGCCGAGTTCGTCGGCCAGTCGGCGGCGGCTTCGCCGGTAGACGTCCACCGCCTGGTCGCGGCGCCCGACCGCCTCGTACGCCCGGATGAGCCGGGCCTGGGCGTCCTCGTCCAGCGGCTGTGCGGCCGCGGCCTCCTCCAGCAGGGGCAGCGCCTCGGCGGTCCGGCCTGCCGCGATCATGGCCTCGCCGTACTGGGCCACCACGCCGTGACGCTCCCCGGCCAGCGCGATGACCATCGGGTGGGCGGCGAGGAACGGCAGGTCGGCGAGGGGCGGCTGCTGCCACAGCCCGAGCGCGTCGGAGAGCAGCGCCGCGGCCCGCTCCCGGCCACCGTCCCGCCGTACGGTCTCCGCCGCGGCGACCAGGTTCCTGAAGCGCAGCAGGTCGATGGCGTCGTACGGGACGCGGAGCGCGTAGCCGTCGCCGAGCCGGGGCAGGACCGTACTCGGTGCGCGCGGCGGCCGGTCCGGCTCCAGCAGGCGCCGCAGATGCTTGATGTGCGTCTGAACGACGTTCGACGCGCTCGCCGGGGGCCGCTCACCCCACAGGGCGTCCGCGAGCCCGGCGAACGGCAGTTGCTGCCCGCGCGACACGGCCAGCAGGGCGAGAACCGCGCGACGCTGGGGTGAGCCGAGGCTGAGACGGGTGCCGTCCCGCCATGCACAGACCGGTCCGAGTACCTGAATGCGCATGAACCCCCACCTGTCGCTTCACAACTCCCCCACCATTCCCTTTCTTTACAGCCATCATTGGTGCGCCCGGAAGGCCCATTCCGGCCCAGTGCCCGCCGCGTGGCGGGATGGAGAGCCCGGCTACCTTGATGCCGAGCGACTTCAGCGACACTTCGAGTTGGAGATGAGCCCCACCACCACTGCCGGTACTGCGGCCCACGACTTCTTCAGGAACCGTTGGACGCGTCGGACCCGTTGTCGTCCAGGCCCAGGCGGATCAGCGCGAGGGCTTCTGCGACCTCGACGGTCAGCTCGTCCTCGGCGCCGTACACCAGGCACAGGTCGTCGTGGAGGGGTTCGAGAAGGCGCCGGGCATCCTCCGCGTGGCCCTGGGCGAGCAGCAGCATGCCGATGTCCCGGCGCAGCGAGACCGCCTCCTCGCTGACGTCGCTGTCGACGGTCCGTACGACGTCGAGCACGTCCCGGAGCATGGCAAGTGCTTCGGTGACCTGGCCGAGCTCCGCGCGGCAACGGGCCGCCTGCGCACGGCAGTCCAGCGCCGCCTTGCTGGTCGGCCCGCTGATCCGGGTGTGCACCTCGGCGAGGATCTCGAACTCAGGCAGCGCGGCCCGGAAGTCGCCGCCGAGCAGACGACTGACGGCCCGCCGCATCCGCAGCGCCAGTACCACCTTGTTCTCCGCGCCCAGCGCCCGCGCGGCGGGCTCCACCATCTCGCCGACCACCTCGGCCGCCTGCGCGAACCGGTCCTCCTCCATGAGAGCGTCGTAGTGCTCCCGCACCTCACGGATCTGCGCCCGCAACGTCTCCGGCAGCAGCGCGGGCACCGGCGCGTCGGGTGCCTCGGGCACCGCGCCGTTCGGCTGCACGGCCGCCCCACCACGCCGACGGGGAGCGTACGGGCGGCGGAACACCCCGGTCGGATCGGGTGCCCCCGCCGGTCCCGCCTCGTGCGGCGCGGGATCCTCCCCGGCAGCCGGCAGGAAGGGCCGCAGGCGCTCGTACACCTCCTGGACGTCCGCGGGGCGGGCCTCCGGTGCCTTGCGCAGCAGATGCAGGACGAGTTCCTCCAACTCGGCGGGAACCTCGGGGCGCAGCTGCCGCAGCGGTGTCGGCGCCGCGTTGACGTGCTGGTACATCACCAGGTACTCACTGTCCGCGCTGAACAGCAGCCGCCCGCCGAGCAGTTCGTGCAGCACACACCCCAGCGCGTACAGGTCGGCCCGTGGCGTGACCTGCCCGCCGCGCACCTGCTCCGGCGACATGTACTGGTAGGTGCCGACGGGGCTGCCGGTCGCGGTCAGCTTGGTGACGTCGGTCCGCAGGATCGCCGCGATCCCGAAGTCCAGCACCTTCACCGTCCCGTCCCGCGCGACGAGGATGTTGCTCGGCTTCAGGTCGCGGTGGATGACCGGCACGTCGTGCGCGTACGACAGCACGGTGGCGACCTGTGCTGCGACGGCCACGGCCCAGCTGATGGGCAGCGGTCGGTCGGGATGGATATAGCCGGTGAGGGGGACGCCGTCGACGAGTTCCATCACGAGGAACAGGCGTTCGTACGTGTCATCGTCCAGCACCGCGTCGTACACCTGCGGTACGCCCGGGTGCTGGATGCGCGCGGTGATACGGGCCTCGCGCTTGAATCGCTTCGCGAACTCCTCGGCCAGGTCCGGTGATGTCACGGACTGGGGCCGGATGCGCTTCACGGCCACGGGACGGTCCAGTACGGCGTCATAGCCGCGCCACACGTCCCCCATGCCGCCATGGCTGAACTGTTCGAGCAACTCGTAGCGCCCCGCGATCGGTCTGTCCGGCACCTTTCCCCCGTCGAGCGTCCGATATGGTCAGGGGCCAGTTTGGTCGCTACGGGTTTCCTGCGTCCAGCGGAGGGTTATGGGCGCGGCGTAATTCGTTTGTCCTGCTTCGGTATGGCAGGGGTCTTTTCGTCGCTCTCGGCGCGGAGCTGCTCGCGTCCCCTACACCTGGCGTAGGTCCGACACCGCTCTCCGCAGCGCAGCGTTCATGCGGAGCGGACGATGGCGGACCAGAGGCTCGGGGCCGCCCCTGTCCGGGCCGTCGGCATGGGGCCACCCGTTTGTCTGGCGTCCGCGCATGCGCACCCGCCCCAGGGACAAACCGATCAAGGGCCAACCGCCCCCGAGCGACGCCCTGTTGCCGAACAGTCACCCGCGATAACCTGCACATGTTCTGTGTGGCACAACCGCAGCACACCAACGAGACACGAGGGGCACGAGGGGACTGTGGAGCGGGGCGACGTACAGGGGCACTACGAGGAACTGGCAGCCGAGTACGACGAGCACTGGGTCTACGGCCCGGACTACGTGCCCTGGATGTCCGGCCGGATCTCCGAGGCGCTGCGGCTCCGTCCCACCGATCGGATCGCCGATATCGGTTGTGGTACGGGCCTGTTCGCCAGTGAAGTGGCCCAACAACTCCGGCCACAGCATCCGATCCTTTGCGTCGACCCTTCGGAAGCGATGCTCCGTCGGCTCGGCACGCCGCCTCCGCCGACCCTGGCGCCGATTGCCGCGTCCGCCGAGGACATCGCCGAAGGGCGCGCCGACCTGCCGTACGAACGACTCGACGCGATGTGGCTCAAGGAATCGGTGCACCATGTGGCCGATCAGGCGCGCACGCTTCGCGGTCTGGCCGACCGGCTGGCGTCCGGAGGACGGCTGCTGGTGGTGATGCTCCCGGCCACCATCCAGTACCCGCTGTTCCAGGCGGCTCTCGACCGCTTCGAGGAGTTGCAGCCGGACCCCGCCAACATCCAAGGGCACTTGGGCGCGGCCGGACTGGAAGCCGGTCTCACCCACGTCGAGCATGAACTGTGCATCGACCGGGACAAGTACTTCGGCATGGTGCGTGCCCGCTACATGTCGCTGCTGTCCACGTTCAGCGACAGCGAGATCGAGAAGGGCATCGAAGAGATGCGGGCCGCGCATCCGGAGCCCGTTCTGGTCTTTCCCGACCGGTTCGCGTTCGTCCTTGGGCAGCGGCCTCGGGAGGGCGAGTGAGCGCAGTGGTCGACGAACGGCTGCGGCGCCTGCGAACTGAACTCGACGACCACTCCCGGATCGCCGACCGATTAGGGCTCGACCTGGAGCGGCCGCTGCGGTCCCTCAACGACGGCTATCCAGAGAACGCGGTTGCCCTGGTCGGGAAACTGACCGAGAAACTCCTCAAGGAGCTGTGGCGCCATCACGGCATCGAGGGTGACCCTTCGACGAAGGCGCTGAACGACCTCGTCAAGCGCTGCCGTCCCCACATCCGCAGTAGTACGGTCCTGGACGCGCTCGACGACATCCGGCGGCTCCGCAACCGGTCCACGCACGACGGATACGACATCAGCGACGAGGACGGGCTGCTGGCGGTCCGCAGGCTCGTCGACGTACTGGTCTGGTTCACCGACACCGGGAGCGCGGCGCTGCTCGGCGGCGAACCCGGCATGGCCCCGGAGGTGGCTCGCCGCTGCGAGTTCCTCGCCGGGCTGTACGTCACCCTGGGCTACCGGCAGGTGAAGCGCTTCGTCCTCAGCCCGGACACCGTGTACCAGCTGTTCTGCCGCGAGTCGGGCATACGGCTGGAGTACGTGGAGCTGATGCTTTCCCAGGACGCCGACGACCTGAGTGCCGTCCTCGCCTCCAGTGGTGGCGAGCTGCTGCGCACCCGGCTGCCCAAGCTCACCCGGTTCGTCGTCCTGGACGACCGCAGCGGCGGCGGGGCGGCGTCCGGAGAGCTCGATCAGCTGCTGGGCCGGGACTTCCGGATCGTGCGCTACGACGGTTTCGTCGACACCATCGTCAAGCTCGACAACCACCTCGCCCCTCTCACCTCCGCAGTCCCCCCGGCGGAGCCGCGGGCCACTGTCACCGCGGCGATGCTGACCACCGACCCGCGTACCGGCGACACGCAGGTGGTGCAGTCCGGGGACGCGGCGGAACTGCTCGCCCGCCTCGCACGCGGCAGTGCGAACGCGCTGGTCACCGGTCGCCCCGGAAGCGGAAAGAGCACGCTCCTGCGCGCGCTGGCTGCCGACCCGGAGATACGCCGCTTCCGCTTCTACTTCGACCTCGGTCTCAAGCCGAAGGACGAACCGTTCTCCGAGTACGCGGCCCGCCTCCTGGCCCCGGCCATGACATCAGCGGACCGCTCCCGTGCCTACGACCTCTTCCTCTACCTGATCCGATCCGGAACCGCGCTGTGCGTGCTCGATGCCGTCGACGAGGGGGTCGAGGAATCGAGCCCCGCAGGATTCCTGCGGCTCTTCACCGATCTCGCAGCGGTTCTGTCCGCCGAATCGGCGGTGGTCATGAGTTCCCGGGTGTCCTTCCTCGCGGACTCCCCCCAGGTGCGTCAGCTGCTGGACAGTGGCGCCGGCCGCTCCGAGCAACTGGTCGAGCAGATGTACGCGAACGGCCTCGACCCGGCACGTGTCCCGCACTTCCACGTCGTACGTCTGGCCGAGCCCGAGGCGACTCCTCTGGAGAAGCGCCTCACCGCTGCGCTGGACCTTTCGCCGGGGCAGACACTGGCGGAACTCCTCGGCGCGCATGTCACGCGGACACTGGCCGAGCGTGGGCAGCCGGAACTGGAGCGGAGACTGCCAGTCGTGTTCGGACGGGCGTTCCTCACCGACCGTAGTGTCCTCTCCCTCCTCGATTTGTTCCGGCAGCTGGGCGCCGACGCCTTCATGGGCGGGCGCCTCGATCTCGACGCCTGTGTCCTCGCACCGCTGCTGCGCCCTGCGGGGCCCGATCACGCCGCCTTCGTGCGCACGGCGTACCAGGAGCTGCTGGCCGCCCGGCATCTCGCCGACCCCGGGGCCCGGAACGCAGCAGCGGACATTCCCGGCGGTGCCTTCCTCACCGAGCAAGTGCGCGCCTTCCTCGCCGGAATGCCCTCCGCTCCGGAAACCGACGACTGCGTGCTGCCCGCCGGGGCGTACCTGGTCGGCCCGGCCGAAAGGCTGCTGATCCGCCGTGTCCAGCGTCCCGTGCGCTTCGACCGCCATGCCGTCACCGTCGCACGCTACCGCCGTTTCCTCGACGCCCTCGACGCGGACGGCACCTCACGATGGGACCACCCGGACCAGCCCGCCCGCATCACACACCGCCCGATGACCGACCGGTTGGCGCGGCCGGACTACTACGAGAATCCCCGCTACGACGCCCACCCGGCCGTCTGCGTCTCTTGGTGGAGCGCGTTCGCTTTCGCCGCCTTCGAAGGCAAGCGTCTCCCGACCGCGCTCGAATGGGAAGCTACCGCACGCGGCACCGACGGGCGGCTGTTCCCGTGGGGCGACACAGCCGACAGCACCCGCGTCAACTGCGCCGACTCCTGGGTCGGCCATCCTGTCGTGACGTACCAGGCGTGGTACCGGGACTTCGCGGGCGACGCCCTGCGCCGGGCCGGAGCGACGGCCGTCACGGAACGCCCTGGCAACCGCTCACCGTTCGGCGTCCTCGACATGGTGGGCAACTGCTGGGAGTGGACATCCACAACCCTGGCCGACCCCGGCGCGGCCGTCATCTGCGGCGGCAGCTACGACAACCCGATGCGCGCGGTGCAGGCCAGCAGCAAGGGCGTCTACCGGAAGAACGGCGGGAGCAACGCGGTCGGTTTCCGATGTGCGCAGGACATCGACACCAGCGGAACAGAGGAGACGACAGCATGAGCGGCGGCGGACCGCGCCACGGAACCATCGTCGACACCCGACCGACCGGCGGAGGGCCACGCGGTGCGCTCAGCACCTACGTCGTCCGGGACGACGAGGACGAGCGGTACTTCGGCTTCGACTACCGGCAGATCGTGACCGAAGGATTCCGGACCATCCGCACCGGCGAACGCGTCCGCTTCCACATCAGTGCCGAGAGCCCCGACCGGGCGGAGTTCGTCATCCGCCTCGACCAGCCCGACCCTGCCGAGTACTACCTGTGACCGCCGAAGTGCCGCTGCTCGACGAGGTCACGGGGGCGCGCCAGGAGCTGACCGTCGTCCTGCCCGCGCGGATGCTGCGCGTCCCCGACTGGCCCGAAGGTCCCTTCCCGTTCGAGCTGGGCAGCCGCCGCACCGACGCCGCGACCCGGTCCACCTACTTCGCCCCCGCCTCCGCACGCGCCCTGTACGGAGCACCCGGACGGCCCTGCCGCTGGCACCTGCCGCAGGACGTCAAACACGGCAGGCTGCATCTGCTCGGCATCGAACTGCTGCACGCGGCCACGGCCCGCAATCCCGAACACGCCTTGGCAGTACTGCACTTCAGCGTGGACAGACCGCTCCTGCCGGTGCTCCGGGCCCTGGCAGGCCGACGATCGAGAACGGTCGACGAACCGCTTACCGGGCCCGTCGACCCGGCCGCGCTCCTCGCCGGGGTCGCCGACGTCCGTGCCGTCGGCGCACCGTTCGCTATCGCCCGGCCCTACACCGTCGCCTTCATGGCGCCCTCGGAACAGCACACTCCCGTTCTCCGCGACGGCGCTCAGGGAGTACTGCCCGGCACCGCGGACAGCTGGCTGTGGCAACTGGCCTCACGCTCCACACCGGAGGACTTCCCCCTCCCGCCGGAGACCGCCGACGAACAACTCAAGGACGTCGTACGGATCTCGGCGGACTGGAGCGCCTTGGTGCTGCGGCAAGGGACCGCCTTCGTCGGCCACCGGCCCGACACCGGTGCGGGTGACTTCTTCGAGTTCGGGGCGCTGCACTCCCGTACGGTCTATCTCGACGCCCTGCTCCTCGGCTCCCTCCAGCGCGATCACATCGACGAACTCACCGACGATCTCTCCGCGGTGTTCGACTCCTCACGACTGGTACGCCGCGTCTCCGCCTTGGAGAAGAACATCGCTGTCTTTCGCAGCACCTACTGGCGACAGCACCTCACCGCCCACGGCCCGGCGAACGAACTGCTGCTCGCCTTCCAGCACCAGCACCGGCTGCCCGCCCGCTTCAACGAGATCCTCGCCGAGGCCGCCGACTACAGCAGGCTCGTGCAGACACAGGAGAGCCAGCAGATCAGCGGGGCACTGGGCGTGCTCACCATTCTCGGCTTGCCACTCGGCACCGCTCTCAGCGTTCTTCAAGTGCTCGGTGACGACTCTGCGGCCCATCTGCTCATCGCGCTCGGCCTGTCGGTCGCGGCCACGGCAGCGGCCCTGACCACTCGGTACGGGCGCATGGTCCTGTCGTCGCTGCGCGGCGGTGGCAGTGGGATGTAGGCCACACGCTTGAGTGTCACGTCGTCAGGAAGCCAGCACGCCTCGGTGTCGGAGACGAACCGCGCCCTGCACCTGCCACACCGATGAACCTGGGCGCTGGTACGTCGTGGTGTCCCAGCTTCCTCTGGGACACCACGACGTGAAACGCCCTGATTCATCTGGCCACTCTGGGCAGGCAGTCGGCGCGCTTACAGAAGCGGCGTCGCCGACCAGTGCCCCGGCATCACGCACACACTGCGAGTGGGTCTGCCGCACGGCCCCGGCGGACCCACTGCGGCACAGGTCACGGGCAGGAACAGCACGGGACGGGCGGACCACTCGACACGCGTGTCCCCCGAGGACGCGACGAACGCGTACGGCTCACCGGCCCTCAGGCGCATGACCGCTTCCCACTGGCCATGGTCGAGCCAGCGCAACGCCCGCTCGGTGTCCTCCGGGTCGAACGCGGACAGCAGGACCCGCACGGCAAGCCGCATCCACACCAAGGCCTGCTCCGGGGTCCCGGCCGCACTGGTCCGCATCCTCGCCCCGCCCTCACCACCGTCGCCCGCCGCCAAGTACGCGACGAACTCGCACCACCAGCCGACGCGACCCACGGACGCGGGGCGATGCATCACGCTGCGCCGCACGACTCCCCTTGTGCCGCGCCAGGGTTGGCAGGGGCCGCCGCTTCTCTGCCGTTGACGGTCAGGTGGGCCCAGACCGTCTTGCCGGAATCCCGAGCGCGTACACCCTAGTTGTCCGACAGACAGTCGACGATGACCAGTCCGCGTCCGCTGACGTCCTCGGGGTCCGCGTCGCACTTCTTGGGCATCTGCCACTGGTAGGAGTCGGAGACTTCGAGGATCAACACGCCGCTTCGGCGCCGTAACTCGACCTCGAAGAACTCGCCGATGCCCTTCGCGTGCTGGACGGCGTTGGTCGCCAGTTCGCCCGTGATCAACTCGGCGTCGTCGGCGAGTGCGGCGAGCTTCCACTGGGCCAAGGTCGCCCGGACGTGACGTCGAGCGAGCGGTACCGAGTCTCTGCGCAACCGGAATCTTCTGCTTTGCGTGCGCCCGGACATGCGTCCTCCTGGGTCTATGGACACGCGGAACCAAGGTCACCCCCTGCACCCAGATAGGAGCGGGGTGTAACGCAAGAAACGTAGCGTGGGATGTAAGTCATCCGCAATAGAATCTCTAATGCAAGATTGCAAGTTACTTAACGTGGCAACGTGCTGGCGGTCACAGTTCGTTGCCGTGCAGACTGGACACAGCAGAGAGGGGGCAACATGCCATCAGGTGGGCGGCCCACGGTCCGTAGTCGACGGCTCGGCTCCGCGCTGCGCAGGTTCCGCGAAGGCCTGCGGCTGGACCTGAAGGACGCGGCTGAAGCCGTCGGATGCTCAACATCCAAGATCAGCCGTTTGGAATCCGGCCAGTCAGCGGCGCGCGTCGGGGACGTACGTATTCTCCTGGATCTCTATCAGGTCGAGGACGCTGAACGGCGCGCCCAACTTGAGCACTTGGCACGTCAGAGCAACAAGCGCGGTTGGTGGGTGGACTACCAGACCACGATCACAAGCGAGTTCGCCGACTTCGTGACCCTTGAGGCGGATGCCTCCCTCATCCGTACATGGCAGAACGTGTTCGTCCCTGGGATCTTGCAGACTCCGGCGTACACCCGCGCGCTCATCGAAGCCGGTCCGTTGGTAGTGCCCGAGGAGGACATCGAAGAGATCGTCAAGATCCGGCAAGAGCGTCAGCGGGCGATTGAGGAGACGGGGGCGTTGTTCGCCGCTGTCATCTGGGAACCCGCGTTGACGTCCCCCATGCCGGATCGTTCGGCGCACCTCGAGCAGCTTGAACAGATCATCCGGATCGCCCAGCAGAAGAACACGACGATTCAGGTGCTGCCACAGAGTGAGTGGGGGGCGGCCAGGATCGCGGGGCACTTCGTCACCTTCTCGTTCGGCAACGAGTCCGCGCCCGAGGTTGTGGCGATCGACAGTCTGAACAACACGGTCATCATCGAGGATGCAGACGAGTTGGCCAACTATGCGTACGTCTTCGACGCGCTTCGATCAGCTGCACTGACCCCCGGAGACAGCCTCGCCTATCTCCGGAGGAGAATAAGCAAGATCTCTCAGGAAGAAGAGGAAGAGTGAGCAAGAACCGGGACGTTGTCACCACCTTCAGGAAGTCCTCGGCGTCACAGGGCGCGAACACGGACTGCGTAGAGGTGGCGCACACTGCCGACGGGGGCCGCGCGATACGTGACAGCAAGAACCCCAGCGGACCAGTCCTCTTCTTCGCCCCCTCCGAATGGAAGGCGTTCACCGCTGGCGTCAAGGGCGGAGAATTCGACGACTGAACGAAACGGCTCCACATGAGCGACGCCGAAGGGCGTTCGCCCTCATCCCGGGCTCGGACCTGAGACACACCACAAGCCGTGAACCCGCGTACGAAGTGCCCCGCTGGACGATTGGCGGGGCACTCGGCTGCACTGGGCCCACGAGTCGTCAGAGGTCGTCCAAGCCCTCCTCGTTGCGGATCATGCGCCACGCCGCGCGGCGCGCGCTGCGGTCGAGGTTGGATTTGAAGCTGCGGTCGGCGCCGAAGTAGCGCTTGCCGAGAGTGTCGATGGTGGAGACGTGGTCCATCATGTAGCCGTTGAACGCCTTGTCGAAGACGACGCCGAAGTTGTCCTCGTCGTTGACGACGGCGGCGGCGCGGACCTTCGGGTCGTTCTTGGCCGCGTTGAACGCCGGGAGGACGTCTTCCTCGGTGAAGTCGGTGCCGAACTTCGCGTTGAACTTGTCGATGAGTTCGGACAGGAGGGACTTCTCCGCCTCCTTGGCGCCGCCCGCGCCGTCGCTGAAGCCCTTGAGTTCGGCCGGGCCTTCAGGGTTGAGGGAGACGTCGTGCTCGCCGGTCTTCGCGACGCGCAGGTGACTGAGGTCCACTTCGCCTATGTCGACACCGCCGTCGGCGCGTCGGGGGAGCCGGTTGAGGAGGTAGCGGCCGTAGAGGTGGAGCCGCTCCAGGTCGGGGTCGTGGTACGGCACGATCTGGGCGAGGAAGCCGTACTTGCGAACGTAGTCGTTGAGGTTCGCGCGGAAGTCCTCCGCCGTTTCGACGTCATCCTCCTCGTCGGTCTCCAGCAGCGCGGTGAAGCGGATGACGGCGGGGGAGAGGAGCCGGTACAGCTCGGCGTGCAGCTTCTCCCACTTGGCCTGTGAGCCGCCCGCCTTCTCCTTGGCCGCGAAGTACGCGGTGGCGAACTCGTCCATGTCCTGCTCCGAGATGATCGGCGCGGACATGACGCGGCTCTGGACGGTGTAGAGGAGGTTGGGGTCAGAGGGGAGTGTCTCCGCCTCCTCGAAGTACGGGCGGAAGGCGTCCTTTATGTCCTCGGCCTCGTTGACGAAGTCCAGGACGGCGAGGTCGGCCTGGGACTTGCGTTCGGCGGTGCGGTTGAGGCGGGAGAGGGTCTGGACAGCGGCGATACCGGTCAGGGCTTTGTTGACGTACATCGTCGTGAGGAGCGGTTGGTCGAAGCCGGTCTGGTACTTCTCGGCGACTACCAGGATCTTGTACTCCTGCTGCCCTTTGCCACCGGCCTTCACGGCCTTGTCGTCGGCGCGGGTGTACGCGAACGCCTTGGGCAGCGCGCTCTCCGACAGCCCGCCGTTCTCCTTGACCTCGGTGGTCTCCTCGTCGTCGATGGTGAGGGAACCGGAGATCGCGACGAGGACGCCCAGGTCGGGGTACTTGGTGTCGTACGCGCGGTCCTTGATGTAGCTCTTGATGGCGCGGGCCATCTGTACAGCTGAGTGCCGCGAGGCCGTGACGACCATCGCCTTCGCGCGTCCGCCGAGTCGGCCGCGGGTGTGGGGCACGAAGTGCTCGACGATGACCATGGCGTGCTGGGAGACCGTGTGCTCGTGGGTGAGCGCGAAGCGGGCGAGCAGGCTGTTGGCCTTGGAGGGGTCTACCTCTTTCTCGTCCGGGTTCTGGTTCACCAGCTTCCAGTAGGTGTCGTACGTGACGTAGTGGCGCAGCGGGTCGAGGATGAAGCCCTCCTCGATGGCCTGGCGCATGGAGTACGTGTGGAAGGGGCGGTAGGCCGCCTTGCCGTTCTCGGTGTCCTCGGTGCCGAAGAGTTCGAGGGTCTTCGCCTTGGGTGTCGCAGTGAAGGCGAAGTAGGAGAGGTTGGCGGCTTGCGAGCGCTCGATGGCCTTGGCCTTGAGCTTGTCGGTCACGGTGACGCTGGTCGCGCCCGCGTCCTCCGAGTCGGAGTCCAGGCCGAGGTCGCGGAGGGCGGACTTGACGGCGGTGGCGGCGTCGCCGGACTGGGAGGAGTGCGCCTCGTCGACGACTATCGCGAAGCGGGTGCCCTTGATGTCGGTGGGGTTGCGCTTGATGTAGTCGAGGAGCGCCGGGAACGAGTGCAGGGTGACCGTGACGATCTTGCCGGTGTCGCGGGAGAGGGCTCGGGCGAGCTGTTCGCTCTTCGCGCCGTGCTTCCCGTCGATCTTCACGACCAGGCCGTCGGTCTGCGAGAAACTGCCGACCGTTTCGCGTAGTTGGGCGTCCAGGTTGCGCCGGTCCGTGATGACGATGACCTTGTCGAAGACGGGTTCGCCGGGCGTGATGCGGTTGGCGGCGAGTGCCTCGGGGGCGAGGGCGCGGGGGTCCGCGTCCGCGTGCAGGTCGCTGAGGCGGTGGGCCAGCCAGCCGATGGTGTTCGACTTGCCGGAACCGGCGGATGCCATGACAAGGTAGTTCTGGCCGACGCCGTGGGCTGCTGCGTGCGCGGTGAGCTTCTTGACCACGTCCCACTGGTGGAAGCGCGGGAAGATCGTGGACTTGGTCGTCCCGCCGCCGGGTGTCTTGCGCTTCTGCTGGTGTGCGAAGCGCTGGAGGAGGTCGAGCCAGTTGTCGCGCTGCCAGACCTGTTCCCAGAGGTACGAGGTGGCGTACGTGCCGTGGGCGGTGGGGGGTGGATTTCCGGCTCCGCCGGGGCGGCCGGGGCCGTTCGAGCCCGTGTTGAAGGGCAGGAACTGGGTGCTCTTGCCGCGCAGTTGGGTCGTGACGAAGACCAGGTCCGGGTCGACGGCGAAGTTCGCGATGACGCGTCGGGTGAAGATCAGCTCGGTCGGGTCGCGGTCGGTCCGGTACTGCTCCTTGGCGTGCTCGACACCCTGACCCGTGAGCGGGTTCTTCAACTCGGCCGTGGCTACCGGGATGCCGTTGAGGAAGAGGGCCAGGTCGAGGCGGTGGCCCCAGTCCGCCTGTTTGGTGGCGTAGGGGAGTTCGCGGACCACCGTGAGGCGGTTGGCGCGGTAGCCGTCGAGGACGGAGTCGTCGGAGATGAGGTTGGGCTTGAAGTAGGCCACGCGGAGCAGGACTCCGCGGTCCTTGACGCCGTTGCGGAGGACGTGGAGGAGGCCGTCTTCGGCGATGGCTCGGTCGAGGCGTTGGGCGAATCCTCGCTGGGCCTCGTTGGGGTCGCCGTAGACGGTGCGGAGTTCGTGCCATTCGTCGGGCTGGGTTTCGCCGAGGAAGGTGTAGAGCTCGTTGGTGTCCAGGCCGAGGTCGGGGCGGTAGTCGATGGGGTTCGCCTCGCGCCAGCCGCGCTCGGTCATCGCGGTGACGATGGCATCACCGAACACGCTCTCGGTATGGATGTCGGCCATCAGCGGTGCTCCGTCCCGGTCAGGAGATGGGTGACGTCTCGGTGGAGCTTGTCGAAGGAGTGTGAGTTCGCGCCGGCCAGGGCGAGGTCCATCGCGCGCTCCTGGCTGTCCGGTTCGGCTTCGCGGGCGTCCGGCTCGGCGGGCGACAACTGGTCGCCGCGCATCAGGCCGCCGACCGTGGACAGCCCCTTGTCCAGGATGCGGCGGGCGACGGCGTCCGCCGGGCCGACGACGGTCGCCCCGTCGCGGATGGCTACGACCTTGACCCAGTCCGGGTCGAACTCGTCGCGGTCCAGCAGATCACCGCTCTGGGTCGCCACGATCACCTGGACATGCTCAGCGGCCTCGGTCAGGGCATCGAAGATGACGCCGGCGGCTGAGGGATGCAGCCCGAGCTCGGGCTCGTCCACACAGACGAGCGAGGTCCACCCGTTGAGGGCATCGGGCTGGAAGAGCGCGCCGAGGAGTCCGGCTGCGCGGAGGGTGCCGTACGAGAGCTGACCGCCGTCGAAGGCGGAGACCTCGCCGGACTTCTCGTCGCGCAGGCGGAGTTGCACGGTCGAGTAGGAGTCCAGAGGGCGTTCGTCGAGGCCGACGGCGCCGGGGACGATCGCGCCGAGATAGGCGTCTACACGTGCCTTGACGGTGGGGTGGGTGGTGGCGAGGGTGCCGAGGACTTGGCCCAGGTTCGACGCGTCGGGGAGGAGTGTCTCGCCTGAGGTGGTCCGCTGTGGTTCGGCGATCCTTGCGGGATCGGGGGTGTAGAGCTCGATGGACGTGAGCGCCTGGAGGATGCCTGCGGATGTCTCATCCGTCGCGGAGGCGTTGCCGAGCCACAGGTCGGTGGCCATGATCGGGCCGATCATCGAGTTGCCGTCGAGTGACGTGACCATGTCGTCAGGGCCGCGCTGAAACCCTCGGGGGGCGGCGTCTCCTTCGCTGGTGGTCACCTTCAACCACTCCGCGTCGACGGCGATCTTCTGCCGGACGCGTGCCGCTTCGCGGATGAGGCGGAATCCGTACGTGGCGGTGACTCGGGTCCGAGGGGCCTCATCGTCCTCGGACGGGCGTGGGCGGAGGGCGAGCTCTACCTCGACGGAGAGTGAATCCGCGATCCCGGCCGCCGTGGGGTGGTGGAACACAGCGTCGGCGCCGCCTCGTTCCTGCACGGCTTGGAGCGGGCGCTCCATGAGGCATTGCCGGAGAAAAAGCAGACTGTCGAGGAGGTTGCTTTTCCCTGCGGCGTTGAGCCCGATGAGTACGTTCAGCGGACGGAGGGCCACGTCGACGTCTGCGATCGACCGGAAGTTCTTGACGCGCAGACGCGTGACGAAGGGCACGGCGGGGGCCGTATCCGTCATGAGCCAGCGGTTTGCGCGGTCGGTCGAGTTCATGGTGCGTCAACTCCTCGACCGGAGGCGGTGGAGACGTCGAACTGACCGGTTACGGCGGCGGTGATGAGAGCCTGGCGGCGCTCGGCCAGCAGACTGAGCTGGCGTTCGAGGGCGTCGTTGAGGTGCTCGCCTGCGGCGTTCACTTCATCCATCTGCCTTGCGATTCTCCGCTGACGGTCTGGAGGGGGACACGGGATCGACAACCGGAGCAGAGTGCTGATGTTCACACGTGTGAAAGTGCTGCCGACCTGCAGAGATCGTAGTTCCCGCAAGGCGACCGTGTTTAGCACGTAGCTCAGGAAGAGTTGGTCCTGATCAGGGCTTGTGATTCGACACACGTCCTGCCCCATCGTAAACGGGGCGCCTGTGTCAACATATGCGGCAACCCCAACTGAGGCATTCCGACTGTAGACGATGTCACCGTGGCGGGGACGCCTCAAGTCATCGGCCAAGTCGAGGTAGTCGTTTTCGCTGACGAAGCGATGCGCTCTAGAAAGGTCCAATCGCCCTGGCGATACGTCCCCTGGGCTGACTACCGGATAACCGCTCTCAACGTATTTCGGCGTTCGGTGTTTACAGTCGATGACTTGCCAACGTCGCTTGAGTGGAAGAACAGTCCAGCCATCTGGAACAGTCCGAATCCAAGGGTTTCCTGATGGTGTCGGGTGGTGGTCAGTCCCTGTTGCTAGTTGTTCGATGGTGCGCCGTGTGCGTTCGCCAAGGAGGAGGCAATGACGTTCCCTCAAGGCGATGATCTGGTCGATCCGGGCAGTTTCAGCATCGAGGAAGTCGGCGATGCGGCGCTGCTCCTGCAATGGGGGGAGAGGGATGCGAACCTTGGCCAAGTCCTCCCAGTAGAGCCGCCATTGCGCCGGGCGGATGCCCTTTGAGCGTGACTTGAACTCACCGATAAGTGGAGCGGACCTCAGCAGGTGGTGCAGGTAAGGAGAGTGAACTGGCCGTACGATCTCGCATACCAGGTAGTCAGGGCTCACAATTCCTTCGTGCCTGGACACCCCAAGGGAGCCCTGCCACGCCTTCATCTTGTTGACGACGAGATCACCCGCCTTAACTAGTTGATAGCGAGATAGATCGGCAGGGGTCTTGTTGTGGTTGTCACTCCGCGAACCCTTTGGAATGACACCGTGATCTCGGTATACCGACAGGACCTGAGAACCTGCGAAATTCGTCCTCTCCACGGGGCGAAGAACATACCTGAGTGGGATTACAGGGTCTTTCGTGGTCACTCCGTCACCTCCGCCAACAACCCCTGAATCTCCGCCTCCAGCGCCTTCAACTCTGCGTCGACCTCCGCCAACGGTCGCGGCGGCTCGTACGCATAAAAATGCCGTGTGAACGGAATCTCGTACCCCACCTTCGTCTTACACGGCAGCTGTAGTTCCGACGTCTGCACTGGTCAGCGCCTTGCCGGGGTGGGTGAGGGCATGAGGACGGCCACCGCGATCATGAACGTTTGTGA
>NZ_JBSFUU010000057.1:0-62171 GCF_053591955.1 Streptomyces sp. NPDC002845
GCCGGGGGTCCAGGGGGCGGAGCCCCCTGGCGGGGTCTGGGGCGGAGCCCCAGGGACGGGGAGAACGCAACGGACCCGCAGGCCCCGAGGGCCTGCGGGTCCGGTTCAACGTGCGGCTCAGGCGGCAGCCTTGGGCGCGTTGACGTCCGACGGCAGCGCCTTCTGCGCGACCTCGACGAGCGCGGCGAACGCGCCCGCGTCGTTGACGGCCAGCTCGGCCAGGATCTTGCGGTCGACCTCGATGTTCGCGGCCTTCAGCCCCTGGATGAAGCGGTTGTAGGTGATGCCGTTGGCGCGGGCAGCGGCGTTGATGCGCTGGATCCACAGCTGACGGAAGTCGCCCTTGCGCTTCTTGCGGTCGTTGTAGTTGTAGACCAGCGAGTGGGTGACCTGCTCCTTGGCCTTGCGGTACAGACGCGAACGCTGACCGCGGTAGCCGGAGGCCTGCTCGAGGATCGCCCGGCGCTTCTTGTGGGCGTTGACTGCCCGCTTGACGCGTGCCACTTGTTAACTCCTTGTAGCGGGGCCGCGGTTGTCCTCACACGGCCCGAAATCGATTGGGTCCCGGTCAGAGGTCAGGCGCGCTACGCGCCCGACGTCACTTGCCGAGAAGCTTCTTGATCTTCTTGGCGTCGCCCGGGGCCATCTCGGCGTTGCCGGTGAGGCGACGCGTCACGCGGGACGACTTGTGCTCGAGCAGGTGGCGCTTGCCGGAGCGCTCACGGAGCACCTTGCCGGAGCCGGTGATCTTGAAGCGCTTGCTGGCACCGCTGTGCGACTTGTTCTTCGGCATAGCGCCGTTCTCTCCTCGTCGGTGGCGCTCCGGTGCCCGGTCGCTAAACCGGGCACAACGGAACGTCATATCTATCGGTAGACACCCTGGACTGGCGCCCAGGGCGGCCCTGGACTCTCGTCCCGGGGACTCACGCCTCGGCAGGCTCCTCGGCGGGCGCCTCGGCCTCGGCAGGGTTCTGCGAGCGACCGGGGTTGGCCTTCGCGGACGCCTTGCGGGCCTCCTGCGCCTGCCTGGCCTCGGCCATCGCCTCGGTCTTCTTCTTGTGCGGACCGAGAACCATGATCATGTTTCGGCCGTCCTGCTTGGGGTTGGACTCCACGAAGCCCAGCTCCTGGACGTCCTCCGCGAGACGCTGCAGCAGTCGGTAGCCCAGTTCGGGCCGGGACTGCTCGCGACCACGGAACATGATCGTGATCTTGACCTTGTCGCCCTGCTTGAGGAACCGGACGACGTGACCCTTCTTGGTGTCATAGTCGTGCGGGTCGATCTTCGGCCGGAGCTTCATCTCCTTGATGACCGTGTGCGCCTGGTTCTTGCGCGCCTCACGGGCCTTCATGGCCGACTCGTACTTGAACTTCCCGTAGTCCATGAGCTTGCACACGGGCGGACGGGCGTTCGCCGCGACCTCGACCAGGTCCAGGTCGTACTCCTGCGCAAGCTCCAGGGCCTTGGCAAGCGGAACAATCCCGACCTGCTCGCCGCTGGGACCGACAAGTCGCACCTCGGGAACGCGAATCCGGTCGTTGATGCGGGGCTCGGCGCTGATGGATCCTCCTCGGTAGCACCACACGGCGGTCTGGCGGACAGCCGTGTATGTCTGGATGACATATAGGGACCAACCATCGCGGTGCATGAAAAATGCCCCGGACGGGACACAGGCGGGGCTCCAAAATACTGCCGGAGCACCGCCGCGGTGATCCGCGGGGCGCGCTTTCGGACGACTCCACCGTCCGTACGGAACGGTGGTGGCCGTCTGACCGGGTGACCTGCCATCCCGAAGAACGGTCAGGTGGGAGTTCGGAGCCTCCACTTGCGGGCCGGGCACTGGTGCGTCCGGCCGGTCGTCACACAAGGCTAGCAGCTCCGCGGGGGAGGTGCGAACCGGCGTGCACCGGACATCGGGCCAGGTCGCCCCCGCGCGGGGGCGGGGGGACCGGGGCCTATCGTGTGGGGCATGAGTGATACCCCTCCTGAGTCTCCCGACTTCGACTCCATGGCCCGCGACATCGCCGAGGTTCCCGCGGTCGAGGTGATCGTGACGGTCGCCGTCAACCTGATGAGCGCCGCCGCCGTGAAGCTCGGTCTGACGGAGGAGGGCGCCAAGTACAAGGACCTGGACGAGGCCCGCAAGCTGGTGCACGCCCTCGCCGGTCTCCTCGACGCGTCCGCGACCGAGATCAGCTCCTTTCACGCGGCGCCCCTGCGCGATGGCCTGAAGTCGCTCCAGCTGGCCTTCCGCGAGGCGTCACTCGTCCCGGACGAGCCGGGCCAGGGCCCGGGCGAGAGGTACACGGGCCCGATCTACGGCTGACCCCGCCCGTTACCCGCGTACGTACAAGGGCTCGCCCGGTGGCGTCGCCCCGGTCGGCAGCAGGGCCAGGTCGAGGCCGCGCACCAGGCGGGCCCTCAGTGTCTCGTCGGCGGCGAGCCGCTCGGCGACCGTGCGGGCGGCCTCGGCGGGGGTGGCGGTGGGGTCCAGTACGAGGGCGAGGGTGCCGTCCGCCCGGCCGGGGCCGAGGTAGGCGCGACTGACCGCGGGCTCGGCGGCGACGGCGGTTCGTACGGCGTCCACCACGGCGGGGTCGGCGAGCGGGTCGGTCGTGGTGCGCCCCTCCGCCAGCGCCAGCAGCGCGGGTCCCGTCAGTTCGTACGGCACCGGACCGGCCATGTCGAGCACGATCGTGTCGGCCTTCTCGTGCGCGGCCGCCTGGAGTGCCTGGTGCAGGGGTACGGCGACGGGGCGGGCGGCGGGGTCCCAGCGGGCGAGGGAGTCGGTGGACGTGAAGGCGGGCAGGGCGGTGCGGTGGCCGGCCTTCAGGGTCGGTACGGCCATGTCGCTCGTCTTCTCCCGGCGCAGTCCGTTCTCGTCCTCCTCCACCTCTCCGAGCACGGCCACCACGGGCACGAGGAGCCGGGCACCCTTGAGCGCCTCCAGGACGGGCCCCACGGCGGTGCGGTCCTCGGCCCAGGCCGCGAGCGCCGCGCTGAGCCGGGGGTCGGCCGAGCCGTCGTCGTCGGAGTAGCCGGGGTCGGGAATGTTCTTGTTCGCCACGGTCACCGACCCTATCGGGGGAAGTCTCCAGGGCTTTTCCGGGCCCGGAAACACGGCGTTCACGCACTTCACGGGATTCTCAGCGTTCCCTGACACAGAGCTAACAAGCGTCTAACCCAGCGCACAGCACGGGCCCTCAGCATCACGGCATGCCCCCTGTGAGAGCACGTTGCCGCGCTCGCCTCTCCCGGCGCCGTCCGCTCGGCTACGCCGTACTCGCGTACGTCGTGGCCGCGTACGTCGTCGTCGTGGGCGGCACGGCCCCCGGGACCGCGTACGTGGGGGCGCGGGAGCACGGTGGAGAGAGCGCCGTATCGTCGTCGCCGTCAGTGTCGGCGTCGCCCTCGGTGAGCGCCGTGGAGGTCACCGAGGAGGCTTCGATGGAACCTGTGGCGGCGCCCCAGGTGGACTACGACGAACTGCTGGCCGCCGCGATGGAGGACGTGGCGGTGGAGGACGGAGCGGAGGTGTCCGTGGCCGTCCTGGTTCCGGAGTCCGGGGAGAGTGCCGTCTACGGCGACGCCCAGTTCGACACGGCGAGCATCGTGAAGGTGGACATCCTGGTGGCGCTGCTGCTCCAGGCACAGGACGCGGGCCGGCAGCTCACGGCGCAGGAGAAGACGTACGCCACCGCGATGATCCGCTACAGCGACAACGCGTCCGCGACGGAGTTGTGGAAGGCGATCGGGCAGGCGCCGGGCCTCGCAGCGGCGAACAGGCGTCTGGGGCTGACCGGTACCGAGGGCGGCGACGGCCTGTACTGGGGTCTGACCCAGACGACGGCGGCCGATCAGCTCGCCCTGCTCCAGCAGGTGTTCGGGAACGACGGCTCGGAGCTGAGCGAGGCGTCGCGGGCGTATGTGCGGGGGCTCATGGGCGAGATCGCGGTGGGCCAGGACTGGGGTGTCTCGGCGGCCGGGTCGGCCGGGTCCGCATTCGCCCTGAAGAACGGGTGGCTGCCGCGCACCGCCACCGGGCTGTGGGACATCAACAGCATCGGGCGGGTCACCGTGGACGGGCGTGACTGTCTCGTCGCGGTGCTCTCGGACGGCAACACGACCAAGGAGAACGGGGTTTCGATGGTGGAGGCGGCGGCCAGGGCGGCGGTCTCGGTGTTCGCGAACTCCGCCGGCTCCGAGGGCTCTGAGAGCGATGAAGACTCTGCGGAGCCCGAGGACCGCAAGGACCCCAAGGACCCCGAGGACCTCGACGGCTCCGAGTCCGAGGCCGGCCGCGTCCCCGTACAGCCGAACCCGGTGCAGTAAGAGCCTGTGTCATATCCCCGGCCGGATCAGCGCACGTCGTCATGGGGGTCCCCCCCGCTCAAGCGCAGCCGAGAGTGGGGGAGCGTGCGATCGCAAGGCGCCGGAAGGTCCTCGATGAGGGCGCCCCCGCGCGAGCCGAGCGAAGCCGGTTCGAGCGTGGGGGAGGAGCTACCAGAGCGTTTCGGTAACGCGGCTGGGGTCCCCCACGCCCTTAAGGCAGTGGGGGAGTGCGTGCCAGGCGGCGGGCGCCCGGCCGGGGACATGACACAGGCTCTAACGGCCGTCGGATCAGATGCCGTTGCCGTAATCGTCCGATCGTCGGCGCGGCCCCCGCCACAGCGCCACCGCCGTGATCAGCAGGGCGACGCCGAGGCCGCCCGCGACGGGTGCCGCCCAGGCGACCGTGTCGTCCTCCTCCTCGGCCATGTCCGGACCCGGGCCGAAGTACCTCCGGCCGTACGCCGTGGAGTTCAGCGCCTCGGGCTTGAGCTCGGCGGCCTTCTCGATGGCGGCGGCGGGGTCGACGAAGCCGAAGCCGTAGGAGTCGTCGCGGCCGCTGTCGGGGGCGTCGCGGGCCGTGTCCTCCAGGAGTTGTTTGATCTGGGCCGGGGTGAGGCCCGGGTGGGCGGCCTTGACGAGGGCGACCGCGCCGGAGACGAAGGCGGCCGCCGCGCTCGTGCCCCAGCCCTCGTAGTACTTGCGGTCGGGGTCGGCGATGACGACGTCGACGCCGGGGGCGCTGACGGTGGCGTACCAGCGGCGGGTGGAGAAGGAGGCGCGGGTGCCGTACTCGTCGACGGCGGTCGCGGCGATGACGCCCGGGTAGGCCGCCGGGTACGAGATGTGGTCGCCCTTCTCGCCGCCGTTGCCGGCCGAGGCGACGACGACGGAGCCCTTCTCCAGGGCGTACTGGACGGCGGCGTCCTCGGCGGGTTCTGGGTGGGCGGACTTGGAGTCGTCGCCGAGGGAGAGGTTGATGACGTCGGCGCCCTGGTCGGCGGCCCAGCGGATGCCTTCGGCGAGGGCGTTGCCGCGGGTGCTGCGGGCCTTGGAGCGGGCCGAGTCGCCGTCTTCGAGGATGACGCGGACGGGGAGGATCTTGGCCTCCGGGGCGATGCCGAGTACGCCGTCGCCGTTGTCGAAGCCGTGTCCGTGGCCGGCGATGATCCCGGCCATCGCTGTGCCGTGCCGGGCCCACGCGCGGTCGCCCCGGCCGGCGCCGAAGCCGACCATGTCCTTGCCTTCGAGGACGTTGCCCTCCAGGTCGGGGTGTTTGGCGTCGACGCCGGTGTCTAGGACGGCCACGGTGATGCCCTCGCCCTTGGTCGTCCGCCATGCCTCCTCGGCGTTCATGGCCTCCAGGGCCCACTGCTGGTCACGGATGCTGTCGGCGTGCGCGGCGGTGGAGGGCAGGAGGGCGAAGGTGGCGGCGAGGAGTGCGCCGAGAAGTCCGGCTCTGCGGGGCATGGCGGTTTTCATGGCGGTCTTGGCGGAGGTTTTGGCCGTTTTGGTGGAGGTTCTCCTCGCGGCTCTCACGACGGGTTCTCCGTGGCCGCGCTGACGGTCTTGCGGAAGCCGCGCTCGACGCGGTCGGCGAGGCCCTGTGCCTCGTGGCCGAGGCCGGACTGGGCGACGGCCGTGGTGTCGTCGGCCTTCATCGCGTCCTGGGTGGGCTGCGGTTCGGCGATGGTACGGCCGTCGGCGAAGCCTGAGACGGCGTAGACGACGACCGGGGCGTCGGTGAGGACGGAGATGCTCCAGGAGGCGCGCTGTTCGACGCCGAAGTCGGCGGCGAGGGTGTCCGGCACGGCGTACGGGCGGGGCATCAGGTCGGTCCGCCGGTCGAGGCCCTCCCTCTCGAAGCGGGCCTCCAGGGAGGACATCGCGGCGGGGTCCGCCTTGGTGAACAGCATGCCGACGGTGGTGACATGGCTCTGGGTCGCGTCGGTGTAGGTCGCGCGGAGGAGCCGCAGGCAGCCGACGGGGGACAGGACCTTGCGCAGGAGGGGGTCGAAGGCGTCCGCACAGCCGCTGTCGGGTGCGACGGCGATCCGCGTCCAGACCCGGTCGGCACCACCGGGCCCGGCGCCCTCTCCCCGCACGGTCGGTGGGAACAGTTCGTCCACGGGCACGCTGTGCCACAACTCCCCGGCCGCCGTGAACCCGTCCCGGCCGTCGTCCGCCCCGCCGTCCCCGGTCAGCCAGGTCCCGGCCGCCGCACCGCCGATGAGGCCCAGCCCCAGCACGACACACGCCACGGCGGTGACCGCGCGGGTGCCCCCGATGCGTGGACGTCTGTCCCGGTCGTCGAACCTGTCGGGCGAGATCTCCGGCTGCCCGAGCGTCACGAAGGGGCGGCCGCCGGGCATGCCGAGGACGCCGTCCAGGGCTTCGGCGGAGCGCCGGGAGGAGCTGGTCGGGGGTGCCCATCCGGTGGAGTTGTCCGTGCCCACGGGTCGATCGGCCGCGACGGGCGACTCGGCCGGGGCCGGGCCCCGCCGGGTGGTCGTCTCGCTCCGGTTCTCTTCGGGCGCGGTGGTACGAGGGGCCGCCGCCGTGGGCGTTCCGGCCGGCTTGGGCGGCGTACCGTCGCGCCCGTCCGGTGCCGCGGGCGGCGCGTCGGGGAACCGGGCCGAGGCCACGGGCGGGGGCGGCGTGACCGGGGCATCTCCCTGCCCCGCGGCACGCCGGAAGTCGGCGAACCGCGGATACTCCAGGCGCCGCACCACATCGGAATCCCCCGCAGCACCGGCCGAACGCTGCCGCCCTCCGGCGCGCGGGGCTCCCGGTCCGTCCGGCGAGGACACGGGCATGGGCGGTATACGCGACGACCCAGCGTTCCCCACCGAGGCACCCCTCACTTCCGGCGCCCCCGCCGGACGCGGCGGAACGTTCCGGGCACCCCCGGCCCCGGAGGCGGACCCGCGCCCCGAGCACGACGATGACGCCGAGGCACCCCCGGCAGCAGCAGACCCACGCGGCGCGGACACCGACGCCCCCTCCGCCACCGGTGCCCCCGCCGGGCGCGGCGGTACGGCTCGGGAGCCTCCCGGCACATGCGGCAGATCCGGGCGAGCCGGTGCCGCCGATGCGGACCCGTCCGACACGGACGGCACCCCCGCCGGACGCGGCGGTACAGCCCGGACATCCCCTGGCGCAGACGGCAGATCCGGACGCGGTACGGCCCGAGACTCCCCCGGCACATGCGGCCGGCCGGAGCGAGCCGGTGCCGCGGAGGCGGACCGGCGCGGCCCGGACGCCGGCGTGCCCTCGGCCGAGGAGGGTTCGTGTGGGGAGTCGTTGGCGGGCGGGGCTGGGGCCCCCGGTGGGGGTGGCGGGGCCGCAGGGCGTGGAGGGGTGGAGGCGCGGCGCGCTTCCGTGCTCATGCACCCCCCGTTTCCTGGTCCCGGGTCGCCGCGGAGGTCGTCCGGGCGGTCGACCGCTCGTGGGAAGCGGTCGGCAGCTCGGGGGCGGCTCCGGCCGGGTGTTGGCCATGGGCATGACTACCCGGTGTGGCGCGTCGTCATCCCGGCCGAGGTCGTCCCCTGCGTCCGCGTCACTCTACGGCGTGACGAGCGCCGAGAGGGAGCCAGTTCGCATGCACGGGGCATCTGCCCGGAACGTCCCCCTACCCTGCGGTAATCATGTCTGGCAGGCTTCGTTCATGACTGCCCGCGCCGCAGACCGAGCCCGCTACGACCGGGCCACCGCTCACCTCGACGCCCCTGTCGCGATCGTGGACCTGGAGGCTTTCGACGCGAACGCCGACGACCTCCTACGCAGGGCCGGCGGCAAGCCGATCCGCGTCGCCAGCAAGTCGGTTCGCTGCCGCGCCCTCCTGGAGCGTGTGCTGGCCCGCGACGGCTTCGCAGGCATCATGTCCTTCACCCTCGCCGAGTCCCTGTGGCTCGCGCGGTCCGGCTTCGACGACGTCCTCCTCGCCTATCCCTCCGCCGACCGCACCGCCTACGCCGAACTGGCCTCCGACCCCAAGCTCGCCGCCGCCGTCACCGTCATGGTCGACGACCCGTCACAGCTCCAGCTCATCGACGACTCCCGCGAGGGCGGCACCGAAGTCGTGCGGGTCTGCCTGGAGTTGGACACCGCCCTGAAGCTGCTCGGCGGTCGCGTGCGCGTCGGCGCCCGGCGCTCCCCGCTGCACTCCCCCGCCCAGGTCGCCGACATGGCCCGTACGGTCGCGCGGCGGCCCGGCTTCAAGCTGGTCGGGATCATGGCGTACGAGGGGCACATTGCCGGTGTCGGCGACTCCGTGGCGGGACGGCCGTTCCGGTCCCGAGCCGTCCGGCTGATGCAGGCCACCGCCAAGAAGGAACTCGCACAGCGGCGGGCCGAAGTCGTGCGCGCCGTACGGGCCGTGGCCCCCGACCTCGAATTCGTCAACGGCGGCGGCACGGGCAGTGTGCAGCACACCGCCGCCGAGGACGCGGTCACCGAGATCGGCGCCGGGTCGGGCCTGTACGTGCCGCGCCTCTTCGACAACTACACGTCGTTCCGCGGGCGTCCGGCCGCGCTCTTCGCCCAGCCCGTCGTCCGCAGGCCCGGCGTCGGCGTCGTCACCGTGCTCGGCGGCGGCTACCCGGCCTCCGGCGCCGCGGGCCCCGACCGGCTGCCGGTGCCGTATCTCCCGGAGGGGCTGAAGTACGACCCCCAGGAGGGCCCCGGCGAGGTGCAGACCCCGTTGCTCGGGGCGCCTGCCGACGACCTGCTCATCGGCGACAAGGTGTGGTTCCGGCACGCCAAGGCCGGTGAGCTGTGCGAGCGGTTCGAGGTACTGCACCTGGTGACGGGCGACGAGGTGACGGCGACCGTGCCGACGTACCGCGGCGAGGGCCACACCTTCCTCTGACGGTCTCTGACGGCCGACGCCTACCGTCCGGGCCCGATGCTGCTGCCCACGCCCCCGCCCGTGTCCGCGTCGCCGATCGGCCGGATCCCCTCGGTGATCCGGTCCATGTCGGCGAGCGGCGGCCCGTCGCCCCCGGCGTCGAAGGCGAAGCGGACGACGACCGGCGACTCGGAGCCGACGGTGGACGGGAACGCCAGCGACTGGACGTAGCCGCCGGGACCCTCCGCGGTCGTGACGCGCCAGCGGACGAAGTACCCGGTGCGGCCCGCGACCGCGACCGGGCCGGAGTTGACGAGCCGGTGCCCGGTGATGCCGCCGTAGGGGCGCTTGTCGGTCCTGTCGCGGTCGTACGCGGCGTTGGCGGCGTCCTCGATGTCGTTCTTGGCGAGGGCTTCGGGGGACGTCTCGTCGTTGAAGGTGACCGTGCGGGAGATGACCCGGCCGCGGTGGCAGAGGCCGGCGTCGCCGGGGCAGTCGTATGTGCCCGGTGTGGTGAGGACGATGTCGTCGTCGGTGACGTACTGGGGTCTGACCCAGCCGTCGAGCAATGGGAAGGTGATGCCGTTGAGTTGGTCGACGACGACGGCCGGGTCGTCGTCGGGCGGCTCGGAGGTGGACGGCGCGGGCGACGGTGTGTCGCTCTCGGCGGCTTCGACGGGGCTGGAGGACGCGGCCGTCGGCGTGGTCCTCGTCGGCTCGTCACCGTCGTCCGCGCTCAGCACGATCGTGCCCGTGACGACCGCGGCGGCCAGTGCGACTCCCGCCGCCGTGAGCGCGATGAACTTGGCGCGGCGGGAGCCGCCACCGGGCGGCGGGGGCTGCGCCGGTGGCGGCTGCGGTATCTCCGGCTGGCGCCGGTGGTCGGTCCACGCGGTCCCGTCCCACCAGCGCTCGGTGAGCGGGTAGGACGGGTCGCGGTACCAGCCGGGCGGAGGCGTACTGCTCATCCCGGCACTCTAGGAGCTCCTACAGCGGTGTGACGTAGGCGCCCGAGATTCCTCCGTCGACCAGGAAGTCGGTGGCGTTCACGAAGGACGAGTCGTCGCTGGCGAGGAACGCGACCGCGGCCGCGATCTCCGTGGCCTCGGCGAACCGCCCGAGCGGGATGTGCACCAGACGGCGCGCGGCCCGCTCCGGGTCCTTGGCGAACAGCTCTTGGAGGAGAGGGGTGTTGACCGGTCCGGGGCACAGGGCGTTGACCCGGATGCCCTCCCTCGCGAACTGCACGCCCAGCTCGCGGGACATGGCCAGGACGCCGCCCTTGGAAGCCGTGTACGAGATCTGGGACGTGGCCGCGCCCATGCGGGCCACGAACGACGCCGTGTTGATGATCGACCCCTTGCCCTGCCGCTGCATGTAGGGGATCGCGGCCTTGCAGCACAGGTACACGGAGGTGAGGTTGACCTCCTGGACCCGCTTCCAGGCGTCCAGGCCGGTCTCCAGGATGGAGTCGTCGTCGGGCGGCGAGATGCCCGCGTTGTTGAAGGCGATGTCGACGCTGCCGTACGTGTCGTACGCGGCCTTGAACAGCGCCTCGACCTGGTCGGGGTCGGTGACGTCGACCTTCACGAAGATCCCGCCGACCTCCTCGGCGACCGCCTTGCCGCGCTGGTCGTCGACGTCGCCGCAGACCACGTGGGCGCCCTCGGAGGCGAGCCGGCGCGCGGTGGCGAGGCCGATGCCGCTGCCGGCACCGGTGATGACGGCGGTGCGGCCGACCAGTCGGCGGCAGATGACGTCCGAAGTCTCTGAAGTCTCTGAGGTCACTGTGCGGGGCCCTCCGTGCTGATGAAGACGTTCTTGGTTTCGGTGAAGGCGGCGAGCGCGTCCGGGCCGAGTTCGCGGCCGATCCCCGACTGCTTGAAGCCGCCGAAGGGGGTCCAGTAGCGGACGCTGGAATGGGAGTTGACGGACAGGTTGCCCGCGCGGACGGCCTGCGAGACGCGCAGCGCACGGCCGACGTCCCGGGTCCAGATGGAGCCGGCGAGGCCGTACGGCGTGTCGTTGGCGAGCCGGATCGCGTCGGCCTCGTCCTCGAAGGGAAGGACGACGGCGACGGGGCCGAAGACCTCCTCGACGGCCACGCGCGCGTGGGGCCCGACTCCGGTCAGGACGGTGGGCGGGAACCAGAAGCCGGGGCCTTCGGGGGCCTTGCCGCGGATGCCGGGCGCGTCGGAGGAGACGTACGAACGGACTCGCTCCAGCTGCGGCCTGGAGATCAGCGGGCCCATCTGGGTGCTCTCGTCGGCCGGGTCGCCGACGAGGACGGACTCCACGGCGGGCGCGAGGAGGTCGAGGAAGCGGTCGTACGCGGAGCGCTGGACGAGGATGCGGGTGCGGGCGCAGCAGTCCTGGCCGGAGTTGTCGAGGAAGGACATGGGGGCGCTCGCGGCGGCGGCCTCGATGTCGGCGTCGGCGAAGACGATGTTGGGGCTCTTGCCGCCGAGTTCGAGGGTGACGCGCTTGAGCTGCGCCGAACCCTTCGCCAACACCTGCTGGCCCACGGCCGTTGACCCCGTGAAGGCGATCTTCGCGACCCCGGGGTGCTCGACGAGCGCGTTGCCCGCGACCGGGCCGGCCCCCGGGAGCACCTGGAACAGGCCCTCCGGCAGCCCCGCCTCCAGGGCGAGTTCGGCCAGCCGCAGGGCCGTCAGCGGGGTCGTCTCGGCGGGCTTGAGGAGCACCGCGTTGCCGGCCGCCAGCGCGGGAGCCGTGCCCCAGGCCGCGATGGGCATCGGGAAGTTCCAGGGCGCGATCACGCCCACCACGCCCAGCGGTTCGAGGATCGTGACGTCGAGGCCGCCCGGCACCGGGATCTGCCGCCCGGTGAGCCGCTCCACGCCCCCGGCCGCGTAGTCGAGCAGGTCCCGTACGTTGCCCGCCTCCCAACGGGCGTTGCCGATGACGTGCCCCGCCTCGCGCACCTCCAGCCGGGCCAGCTCTTCGAGGTGTTCGTCCACGACGACGGCGAACCGGCGCAGCAGCCGGGCCCGTTCGCCCGGCGCCAGCGCGGCCCACGCTGTCTGCGCCCTGGCGGCCCGTACGACCGCCGCGTCCACGTCGGCCGCAGTGGCGCCCGGGACGACGGCGACGACCTCCTCGGTCGCGGGGTTCAGCACTTCCAGCTCGTACTGCGGGGACTCCTGGGAATCCTGGAACTCCTGGGACAAGACAACCCTCACATGCGTTCGAAGGAGCGGCGCAGCTCCCAGTCGGTCACCGCGGCGTCGAAGGCGTCCAGCTCGACGCGCGCCATGTTGCGGTAGTGCGCGACCACCTCGTCCCCGAAGGCCGCCTTGGCGATCGGGCTGTTCTCCCACAGCTCGGCGGCCTCGCGCAGGGTGGTCGGCACGTGCGCGTACTCGGCGGAGTAGGCGTTCCCCGGGCACGGCTCCGGCAGCTCCAGCTCCTGCTCTATGCCGTACAGCCCGGCCGCGACGAGCCCGGCGACGGCGAGGTGCGGGTTGACATCGCCGCCCGGGAGCCGGTTCTCGAACCGCATGGAGCGCCCGTGCCCGACGACCCGCAGCGCGCAGGTCCGGTTGTCGTACCCCCAGGCGGCGGCGGTCGGTGCGAACGACCCCGGCTGGAACCTCTTGTACGAGTTGATGTTCGGCGCGTAGAGCAGCGAGAAGTCCCGCAGCGCGGCGAGCTGCCCGGCGAGGAAGTGCCGCATGACCGGCGACATACCGCCGGGGTCGGAGGCGGACCCGGCCATGGCGTTGCGCCCGTCCTTGTCCGCGAGCGAGAGGTGGATGTGGCAGGAGTTGCCCTCGCGCTCGTTGTACTTGGCCATGAAGGTGAGGGAGTACCCCTCCTGGGCGGCGATCTCCTTGGCACCCGTCTTGTAGACGGCGTGCTGGTCGCAGGTGACCAGGGCCTCGTCGTACTTGAAGACGATCTCGTGCTGCCCGGGGTTGCACTCTCCCTTGGCGGACTCCACGGTCAGCCCGGCGCCCGTCATCTCGTTCCTGATCCGGCGCAGCAGGGGCTCGATCCGCCCGGTCCCCAGCACCGAGTAGTCGATGTTGTACTGATTGGCCGGGGTGAGCCCCCGGTAGCCCGCGTCCCAGGCCTGCTCGTACGTGTCCTTGAAGACGATGAACTCCAGCTCGGTGCCGACCTGGGCGGTGTAGCCGAGCTCGGCGAGCCGGTCGAGCTGGCGGCGCAGGATCTGGCGGGGCGCGGCGACGACGGGTGAGCCGTTGTCCCAGGCCAGGTCGGCGATCAGCAGGGCCGTACCCTCGTTCCAGGGCACCCGGCGCAGTGTGCTCAGGTCGGGGTGCATGGCGAAGTCGCCGTAGCCCCGGTCCCAGGAGGACATCTCGTATCCGTCGACCGTGTTCATCTCGGTGTCGACGGCGAGGAGGTAGTTGCAGCCCTCCGTGCCGTGCTCCAGCACCTCGTCGAGGAAGAAGCGCGCGGCGAACCGCTTGCCCTGGAGTCGTCCTTGCATGTCGGGGAAGGCCAGGACGACAGTGTCGATCTCGCCGCCCGCGACGAGGGCGTGCAGCTCCTCGACACCGAGCGGGGCTGTGCGGTCTGCCACGGGATGGTCTCCTTCGGGCTGCTGCGCGCGCTCGGACTTCTGCTTCCGCGCGCTTCTTCGGCCGGGCCGAGAGCCATAAGGTATTGCCGAGAACCATTGCTTGGGAAGGGGGCACGGCCAGATGTCGGTGGATCTTGACCGCGGCCTGGGGAACGGCCCGGAGGACCGCGAGGACCGGCTGACCCCGGTGCTGCGGCCGGTGCGCGCGGGCAACGGCTTCGAGGAGGCACTCGAACAGATCCTCCAGGTCGTACGGCTCGGCCTGGTGCCCGGCGGCGAGCGCCTGCCCGCCGAGCGGGAGCTGGCGGAGCGGCTCGGCATCAGCCGCGTGACCCTGCGCGAGGTGCTCAAGGTGCTGCAGGACCAGGGCATCGTCCAGTCCCGGCGCGGCCGCTACGGCGGCACCTTCGTGCTGCCGCGCACCGGCGCCCCGGGCGAGGACGAGCTGCGCCGACGGCTGGCGGACGTCGACGTGGAGGACACGCTGCGCTTCCGCGAGGTGCTGGAGGTGGGCGCGGCCGGCCTGTGCGCGGCGCACGGACTCGACGACGAGCAGGCGAACCGGCTCCGCGACGCGCTCGCCCGCACGCACGACGCCCCGCTCACCGAGTACCGGCGCCTGGACACGCTCCTCCACCTCACCCTCGCGGAACTGTGCGGCTCCCCCTCCCTCACGGCCCAGTACGCGGCCGTACGCGCGACGGTGAACGAGCTGCTGGACTGCATCCCCCTCCTGGTCCGCAACCTGGAGCACTCCCAGCAGCAGCACACCGCCCTGGTGGAGGCGGTGCTCGACGGGGACTCCGACGGGGCGCGGGAGATCATGCGCGAGCACTGCGCGGGCACGGCCGCCCTGCTGCGCGGCTTCCTCGGGTGAGACCACGCCGCGCCCCCGGGTGAGTACGGATTTACGGACGCTTAACGCACGGGTCTTGCTTTCCCACGGTCGGCACCGCAAAGGTGTGGATTCATTCCATTGAGCCGGGGCCCGCTCGACCCCGCCGTACCCGGAAGAATCCTGTCCGCCGCCCGTCGGGAGTCGTGTCCATGTCCCTGGAATCCACCAGTACGCCCACCGCCGCGGAGGCGGACGACTATCTGGAGCGCAGAGCGCTGCGCCGAGGCAGCGCCGGCTGGGTGCTGCTGACCGGCCTCGGCGTCGCCTACGTCGTCTCCGGTGACTTCTCCGGCTGGAACTTCGGCCTCGCGGAGGGCGGCTTCGGCGGCCTCGCGATCGCCATGGTCCTCATGGGCACGATGTACGCCTGCATGGTGTTCGCCCTCGCCGAGCTGTCCTCGATCCTGCCCACGGCGGGCGGCGGCTACGGCTTCGCGCGCCGGGCGCTCGGCCCGTGGGGCGGCTTCCTCACCGGTACGGCGATCCTCATCGAGTACGTCCTCGCGCCCGCCGCGATCGTCATCTTCATCGGGGACTACGTCGAGTCGCTGGGCCTGTTCGGCCTGGAGTCCGGCTGGCCCATGTACCTCGTCTGCTTCGCGATCTTCCTCGGCATCCACCTGTGGGGCGTGGGCGAGGCGCTGCGGTTCAGCTTCATCGTCACCGCCATCGCGGTGGTCGCCCTGATCGTGTTCGCGGCGGCGGCGCTGCCGGACTTCAGCTTCGGGGCGCTGGACGACATCCCGGTGGACGCGACGGCCACCGGCGCGAACTCCTGGCTGCCCTTCGGCCTGCTCGGCATCTGGGCGGCGTTCCCGTTCGGCATGTGGTTCTTCCTGGGCGTCGAGGGTGTGCCGCTCGCCGCCGAGGAGACCAGGAACCCGGCCCGTACGCTGCCGAAGGCGATCCGCTGGTCGATGGGCATCCTCGTGGTCCTGGCCGTGGTCACCTTCTTCACCGCCGCGGGAGCCCGCGGCTCGGCCGCCATCCAGGGGGCCGGCAACCCGCTCGTCGAGGCGCTCCAGCCGGACGGCGAGGCCACGGTACTGAGCCGCATCGTCAACTACGCGGGCCTGGCGGGCCTGGTGGCGTCCTTCTTCTCCCTCATCTACGCGGGCTCCCGCCAGCTGTTCGCGCTGTCCCGCGCGGGCTACCTGCCCCGCTTCCTCTCCCTCACCAGCCGCCGCAAGGCCCCGTACCTGGGCCTGCTGGTCCCGGGCACGATCGGGTTCGCCCTGGCGGCGGTCACGGGTGACGGTGCGCGCATGCTGAACATGGCCGTCTTCGGCGCGACCATCTCGTACGCGCTGATGTCCCTGTCGCACATCGTGCTGCGCCGCCGCGAGCCGGGCCTGGAGCGGCCGTACCGTACGCCGGGTGGGGTGCTGACCTCCTCGGTCGCCCTGGTCCTGGCCTGTGCGGCGCTGGTGGCCACGTTCCTGGTCGACGTGACGGCGGCGTTCATCGCGCTCGCGGTGTACGCCGTGGCGGTCGCCTACTTCGGCCTCTACAGCCGCAAGCACCTGGTGGCGAAGGCGCCGGAGGAGGAGTTCGCGGCGCTGGCGGCGGCCGAGGCAGAGTTGGCACGGGACTGAACCACCGCCGCGAAGGAGCACATGTGACCAGGCCGTTGATCGGTGTCAGCACATACCTGGAGTCCGCCCGCTGGGGCGTGTGGGAGCTGGAGGCGGCCCTGCTGCCGTCCGGCTACCCGCGGCTCGTCCGGGCGGCGGGCGGACTCGCCGCGATGCTGCCACCGGACGACCCGTCGTACGCCGCCGAGGCCGTCGCCCGCCTCGACGGCCTGGTCATCGCGGGCGGCCCCGACGTCGACCCGTCCCACTACGGCGCCGACCGCTCCCCGCGCACGGGTCCGCCGGCGCCGGAACGCGACGCGTGGGAACTCGCCCTGATCCGCGCGGCGTTGACGTCCGGCACTCCCCTGCTGGGCATCTGCCGCGGCATGCAGCTCCTGAACGTCGCCCTCGGCGGCACCCTCGTCCAGCACCTCGACGGCCATGTCACCCGGGTCGGCGTCTTCGGCCGCCACACGGTGAAGCCCGTACCAGGGACGCTCTACGCTCGGGCCGTCCCCGAGGAGACCTCCGTCCCGACGTACCACCACCAGGCGGTCGACCGCCTCGGCGAAGGCCTGCGCCCCTCGGCCCACGCGGAGGACGGCACGGTGGAGGCGCTCGAACTCCCGTCGCCCTCCTGGGTGCTGGGAGTCCAGTGGCACCCGGAGATGGGCGAGGACACCCGGGTGATGCGCGCCCTCACCCGGGCCGCCTCCTGAGCCGCTCCGGCGCACCGGCCGCAGGGCCCGGCGAGGAACGGCGCGGTCCCTACGCCCCCCGCGTCAGCCCCAGCAGATCGCGCGCCGGCCCCGTCGGCCGATGACCCGTCGGCCACACCGCGCGCAGGGCCCGGCGGAGGCGTACGCCGGGCACGGGGATGTTCACCAGGCGGCGGGCGGACAGTTCCTCGCCGAGGGCCAGTTCGCTCAGGACGGCGGGGCCGGCGCCGCTCAGCGCGGAGGACTTGACGGCCGTCGTGGAGGAGAGCTCGATCAGGGGGCGGGCCAGGCCGCCGAGGGCCGTCTCCAGGACCTGGCGGGTGCCGGAACCCTTCTCGCGGAGGATCAGGGGAGTCGACGCCAGCTCCGCCGCCTCCAGCGGCCTGCGGCGCCGCGCCCAGGGGTGCCCCGGTGCCGTCACCACGATCAGGTGGTCGTGGGCGATGACCGTCGAGTCCAGGCCCGTCGGCACGTTCAGCCCCTCCACGAACCCCAGGTCCGCCTCGTCGGCCAGCAGCCGCTCCGCGACGGCCGCCGAGTTGCCAGCGAGCAGCGATACCGCCGTGTCGGGGCGCTGCGCGCGCAGCGCGATGAGCCAGCCCGGCAGCAGGTACTCGGCGATGGTCATGCTCGCCGCGACCCGCAGCCGCGAGTCCCGCCGGTCCCGCAACGCCTGCGCCCCCGCGTCGAACACCTCCGCCGCCTCCACGACCCGCCGCGCCCAGTCCGTCACCAGCGCCCCGGCGTCCGTCAGCCGCGATCCGCGCGGCGACCGGTCGACGAGGGCCACGCCCAGCTGCCGTTCCATCGACCGGATGCGGCTGCTGGCCGCCGGCTGTGTGATCCCCAGCTCCCGCGCGGCCCGCCCCAGCGACCCGAGCCGTGCCACGGCCAGCAACAGCTCCAGTGCCCCCAGGTCGGGCACCCGCTGGGCCAGCCCGCCCCGCGTCTCGCCCCGGCCCCTCAGCACCTCGCCGGCCTGTCCTCCGGACGTCTCCACCGCCTCGCTCATAACCCCACCTTATGCCCCCATAGACACAGGCTCCCTGGTGGGACGCCCCCTCCAACGAGACGGTGGACACATGGTCACCGCCGTCCACGCCCCGCTCCCCCTGCACGCCACCCCGCGCGCCGCCTCCCTGCGCCACCTCGGCCCCAACTGGTACGCCGCGGTCATGGGCACCGCGATCGTGGCCACGGCGGGCGCGGGGCTCCCCGAGGACGTACCGGGGCTGCGGACGGCCTGCACCGCGGTATGGGTCCTCGCCCTCGTCCTCCTGGTCGCGCTCCTCGCCGCCCGTGCCCTCCACTGGGTCCACCACTGCGACCAGGCCCGCGCCCATCTCCTCGACCCGGCCACGGCCCCCTTCTACGGCTGCCTCTCCATGGCCCTGCTCGCTGTCGGCGGCGGCGCCGTCACCGTCGGCCAGGACTGGATCGGGACCCGGGCCGCGGTCGTGCTGGACTCCGTCCTGTTCACCGCCGGAACCGTTGTCGGTCTCGCCGCGGCCGTCGCGGTGCCGTACCTCATGGTCGTCCGCCACCGGATCGAGCCCGGCCAGGCCAGCCCCGTCTGGCTGCTCCCCCTGGTCGCCCCGATGGTGTCCGCCGCCCTGGGCCCGCTCCTCGTGCCGCACCTCCCGGCCGGAGCGGCCCGGCAGACCCTGCTCCTCGCCTGCTTCGCGCTCTTCGGGCTCAGCCTGCTGGCCACCTGTCTCATGCTGCCGCTGGTCTTCGCCCGCCTGATCACCACCGGCCCGCTCCCCCTCGCCCTCACCCCCACCCTCTTCCTCGTCCTCGGCCCGCTGGGCCAGTCGACCACCGCGGTGGGCAACATCGCCGACGCGGCCCGGGGTGTGCTGCCGTCGCCGTACGACCAGGGCTTCGCCGTCCTCGCCGTGCTCTACGGCGTCCCGGTGACCGGCTTCGCCCTGTTCTGGCTCGCCCTCGCCACCGCGCTGGTGGTGCGGGCCCGGCGCCGGGGCATGGGCTTCGCGATGACGTGGTGGGCGTTCACCTTCCCGGTGGGTACCTGCGTGACGGGCGCCGAGGGGCTGGCCCGGCACACCGGGCTGGCCGCCTTCGACGTCCTGGCCGTCGCCCTCTACCTGGCCCTCGTCGCCGCGTGGGCCACGGCCGCCGTCCACACCGTCCGCGGCCTGGTCAGCGGCGAGCTGCTCGCAGCGCCTCGCCGAGCACCCTCGGCGCCTCGGCCAACGACGGCCCGTACCACGTGAGATGGCGCCCGCTCACCAGCGCGCACGGCACCCCCTCGAACGCTTCGGGCCCGTCCGACGCCGTGAAGCGGTACGGCTCGTCCGGCAGAACCACGACATCCGGCCCGGCGGCCCGCAGCTCCTCCACCGGGATCCGCGGATAGCGGTCCGCGTGCGCCGCGTACACGTTGTCCACGCCGAGCCGAGCCAGCACGTCGCCCGCGAAGGTGTCCCGCCCGAGCACCATCCACGGCCGCCGCCAGATCGGCACCACGGCGGTCATCGCGGTCATCGCGGTCGTAGCAGTCGTGGCGGCCGTGGCGGCCGTGGCGGCCGTACGACGGTCCGGCGCCTCCGGAGCCGCCAGTCCCGACCACATCGCCTCCGCCTCGTCCAGCCACCCCGGCCGCGCCACCGCCCCGCACGCCCGCAGCACCCGCTCCAGCTCGCGGAAGGCCCCCGGGACGTCCCGCACCTCGGTGACGAGCACCTCGACTCCCGCGTCCCGCAGGGCGGCGAGGTCGGCTTCGCGGTTCTCCTCCTCGTTGGCGATCACCAGGTCGGGAGAGAGCGCCAGAATCCGGTCCGCCTTCGGATTCTTCGTGCCCCCGATCCGTACGACATCGAGGCCGCATGGGTGGCTGCACCAGTCCGTGGCCCCGACCAGCACACCGGGCACCGATACCGCCACCGCCTCGGTCAGCGACGGCACGAGAGAGACCACACGGAGCACGGCCGCCTCACGCACCCCGCCGGTGCCGGTCCTCCAGGGCCTCGATGTGGTCCGCGACGGCCACCACGATCACCCGGGTGTCGGGCACGGTGGCCCGCCACCGGTGCCGTACGCCACCGCTCATGTACAGCGTGTCACCGCGCCCGAGCCGGTGGGCGCGGCCCTCGGCCTCGACCTCGACGGCGCCGTCGGCCACGTACATCAACTCGTCGTTGCGGTGCTGGACTTCGCGGCCCTCGTCGTGGTCGCCGGTGAACTCCATGGCGTGCATCTGGTGGTGACCGCGCACCAGGGAGCGCGCGTGGGACACGGACGGCGTGAGGCCGTCGTCCTCGGCGCGCACCACGTCGACACTGCACGCCGGGTCGGCCGCGGCGAGCAGTTCCACGGCGGTGGTGCCGAGGGCGTCGGCGATGCGCTCCAGGGAGGGCTTGCTGGGGCGGGCCCGCTCGTTCTCGACCTGGCTCAGGAAGGGGACCGACAGGCCGCTGCGCTCGGCCACGACGGCGAGGGTGAGCTCCAGTGCCCGGCGCCGCCGCCGGACGGCCGCGCCCACCCGAAGGGGCTGTTCTTTGTGGTCGCCCATCGCTCCGGCTCCCTCCTTCGCTCGTCGGTCCGTTCCGCGCTCCGTGTTCGTCGCGCTACCGCGCGTCGCACTGCCTCTGATGAGTTCTCTGCACCCTACGCATGTTCGGCAAACCGTTTCATGCGCCTGTCACATCCCTGTCACATCGAGTGAGGGCGAGGCTCACAGTTCGCGCCAGTGGACCAGCCGACCCTCAGCCCTCTCCCGGGAAACGAAGAGGCTGACCAGGAGCGCCGTACGCCGGATCGCGGGCGTACGTCCGCCGGCCGCCGAAGCCGTTCCGCCGATGTCGGCCCTCGGTCAGTTCCAGGCTCCTCCCCTTCGGGTGAAGGCGCGAGCGGTCCCCGGCGTTTCCGCCGGTCCCCCAGCTTTGCACGGCACGGTCCGGCCGGTCACCCGGTTCGCGTGCCGGGCGGCGAAACCCTTCGGGGTGGCCCGGAGTTGGCGGCCGGTGCCGTACGACTGCTGGTCGTTGCCCGTCAGTTCGACCGTACCTCCGTGTACGGCGGTGATGTTGTCCGGATCTTTCTCGTACGCCAGTACGGAGTCACGCGTGCCCTCGATCACCAGTGCAAGCCGTGCATGAGGTACGCGACGGCGCCGAGTGGGGTGACTGTCGGCGGCGTACGGCATGATGCGGAGGGTGACCCGACGCCTGATGCTCCTCGACACCGCCTCGCTGTACTTCCGCGCCTATTTCGGGGTGCCGGAATCCGTGAAGGCCCCGGACGGCACTCCGGTGAACGCCGTGCGCGGGCTGCTCGAATTCATCGACCGACTGGTCAGGGACCACCGCCCGGACGACCTGGTGGCCTGCATGGACGCGGACTGGCGGCCGCAGTGGCGGGTCGACCTGATCCCCTCCTACAAGGCGCACCGCGTCGCGGAGGAGCACGAGGCCGGTCCGGACGAGGAGGAGGTGCCGGACACGCTGTCGCCGCAGGTGCCGGTCATCGAGGACGTCCTGGACGCGCTGGGCATCGCGCGCGTGGGGGTCGAGGGGTACGAGGCGGACGACGTCATCGGCACGTTCACGGCGCGCGCGAAGGACCCGGTCGACATCGTCACCGGCGACCGCGACCTGTACCAACTGGTCGACGACCGGCGCGGGGTGCGCGTGCTGTATCCGCTCAAGGGCGTGGGCACCCTGCAGCTCACCGACGAGGTGGTGCTGCGCGAGAAGTACGGGGTCGACGGCAGCGGGTACGCGGATCTCGCCCTGCTGCGCGGCGATCCCAGCGACGGCCTGCCGGGCGTACCGGGCATCGGCGAGAAGACGGCGGCGAAACTGCTGGCGCAGTTCGGCGATCTGGCCGGAATCATGGCGGCGGTCGACGATCCGTCGGCCAAGCTGACGCCCTCTCAGCGCAAGCGCCTCGACGAGTCACGGCCGTATGTGGCGGTCGCGCCCAAGGTCGTCCGGGTCGCCGAGGACGTGCCGCTGCCGGACGTCGACCCGGCGCTGCCGCGTGCGCCGCGCGATCCGGCCGCGCTGGACGGGCTCGCCACACGCTGGGGGCTGGGCGGTTCGCTGCGGCGGTTGCTCACGACGCTCCAGGAGTGAGCGCCCAGCGCCCCGGGAGCGCGGCGGCGCCCGCGTCGGTGGGTGCGCTCCGGGGAAGGGGCGACACTTCAGTTGTGAGTCGGGTGTGAGCTCGCCTCATCTGACGAAGTGGTGACCAACACCTCGAACGGGAGGTGTACACCAGGGGGAGATGCTAACTTAGGTAAGCCTTAGCTAGGTACTTGGGAGGCCGTCATGGCAGAGCGTCCGGCACGCAGGACCCCGAAGCCCCACTCCGCGCAAGTCGTCCGTACCGAACGGCTCACGCCGCACATGCAGCGCGTCGTCCTCGGCGGCGACGGCCTCTCCGAGTTCGCCACGCGCGACAGCACCGACCACTATGTGAAGCTGCTGTTCGGGCCCGAGGGCGTGCACTACCCGGAGCCCTTCGACATGGAGCGGATCCGTGCCGAGTTCCCCCGCGAGCAGTGGCCCGTGACCCGGACGTACACCGTGCGCGCCTGGGACCCCGAGCTGCGGGAACTCACCCTGGACTTCGTGATCCACGGCGACGAGGGGCTCGCCGGCCCGTGGGCCACGCGGGTCCAGCCGGGCGAGACCGTCCGGTTCCTGGGCCCGGGTGGAGCGTACGCGCCCGACCCGGCCGCCGACTGGCATCTCCTCGCCGGTGACGAGAGCGCGCTGCCCGCGATCGCCGCCTCACTGGAGGCGCTGCCCGACGGCGCCCGGGCGTACGCCTTCGTCGAGGTCTCCGGACCCGAGGAGGAGCAGAAGATCGCCTGCGACGTGGACGTCGTCTGGCTGCACCGCGGCGACCGTCCCCTCGGCGAGACGCTGGTCGAGGCCGTACGTGCCCTGCGGTTCCCCGAGGGCCGCCCGCACGCCTTCGTCCACGGCGAGGCCGGCTTCGTGAAGGAGCTGCGCCGCCTGCTGCGGGTCGAGCGCCAGATTCCGCGCGAGGACCTGTCGATCTCCGGGTACTGGCGGCTCGGCCACAACGAGGACGGCTGGCAGGCGGCCAAGCGGGACTGGAACGCACGGGTGGAGGCGGAGCAGGACGGCACGTCGGCGGGTACATCGGCGTAAGGGGCGCCCCCATGTGTCTGCCGCCGGGTGGCGGCCTCCGCGTGAGGCTGCCGCACACGGCACGCCAAGCCGACCGCCGGGCAGGGCCGGAGCGTCCGCATGGACAGCCCCACCGCCTCCACGGCGAGCGCGAGGAGTACCCCGCCCCGGAAGAGCACGCCGCCCGCACGGTGGAGCCGAGCGCGGGCACCACGACGCCCCCGTCGCCGCACGGACGCCGATACGGCGGGCTGGTAGCCGCGCCAATACACACGATGTGTCGCGTTTGGCCCGCCCCCGACACCACCGCGTGACGCCCGCGAAACAGCCTCTCCCTAATTTCTGTCGCCCGACAGGAACTCTCTCGCCGCAGTGCGAAAGCAGAGGTTGTCGACAACCGCGTGATGTCCTGGATCAACCGTGTCGGCGTCACCGCCGAGATCATCGGCGCGGTCCTGATCATCGTGCTCCTGCTGACCCACTCCGAGCGCACCCCCGGCATCACGTCCGAGTCGGCCGAGGGCAGCACGTGATGATCGGCTCCGACAGCGCGGGCGAGATGAGCGAGGAGACCCGCAACCCGCGCCGTACCGTGCCCCGCACCATCCTGACGGCGCTCGGCGCGGCCGGTCTGCTCGGCGGCCTCATCGTCCTCGGCGGTCTGCTCTCCGCGCCCAGCCTCACGGACGGGAACCTGGCCGCCGACGGCCTGAGTTACGTCCTGACCAGCAGCCTCGGCGACGGCGTCGGCCGCGTCCTGCCGGCCGACGTGGTGGTCGCGGTCACAGTGGCCACGCTCGCCATCCAGATATCGGCCAGCCGCATGCTCTTCTCCATGGCCCGCGACGGCCGGCTCCCCTTCGCCGGGCGGCTCACCAAGGTCAACACCCGCACCGGAATGCCGATCGCCCCCGCCCTGGCCGTCGGCACCCTTCGCGGCCGCCCTGCTGCTCCTCAACTTCGCCTCGTCGGAAGCCTTCCTGGCCATCGGCTCCACGTGCATCGTGATGCTGTACCTGGCGTACGCGATGGTCACCGGCCCCCTGCTGGTACAGCGACTCCGGGGCACCTTCACCGCCGACGGCACCGACGAGACGGGCAGGCCCCTGTTCTCCCTCGGCCGCTGGGGCTTCCCCGTCAACGCCCTTGCCCTCCTCTACGGCCTCTTCATGACCGTCAACCTGGCCTGGCCACGCGCCGAGGTGTACGGCCCGGCGGGCGGGCACTGGTATTTCCAGGGGTTCACGGTGCTGTTCCTGGGCGTGACCGTCGTGCTGGGCGCCGCGTACCAGGCATACCGGAGGCGGGCCGCCGGCTCGGGCACCGGGGCGGAAGCCGCCGTTCAGGAGGTCGCACCCTCCTGGGACTGGTCGCCCCGTACGCGCGCGTGCAGGTGCATGTCGTGCCAGCCGTCGGGGTGGAGGAGGGCGCTGCGCTTGGTGCCCTCCACGGCGAAGCCGGTCCTGGTGGCGACGCGGCAGGAGGCCTCGTTGCGGGTGGAGTGCAGGAGTTCGAGGCGGTGGAAGCCGGTCTCGTCGAGCGCCCAGCGGGCGAGGGTGGTCGTGGCGCGAGCGGCGACGCCCTGCCCGCGGGCCGCGGCCACGGTCCAGTACGCGACCTCGGCCGTGCCCTCGTTGAGCTCGATGCTCCGCAGGGCCACGCGCCCCATGAGCCGGTCGGTGTCCGCGTCGGCGACGGCCCACTGGACGCTCTGTTCCTTGCCCCACGCCCGCTGCCACTCGTCGATCCAGCCGCGCACCTCGTCCTCCGAGTCGGCCCTGCGGATGTGCCACTGGTGCAGGAGCGGGTCCTGGAACGCCTCGTGGACGGCGGGTGCGTCCTCGGCCCTCCAGGGGCGCAGGAGAAGTCCGTCGCCGGTGGGGAGGGTGGGCTGGGGCTGCTGGGCGAGGATTCCGGCGGGCAGGATGTCGCTGATGAGTAAGGGCATGATCCGCATCCTGCCAGCGGGATTCCGGGCGGGCTCAACGGTTTTCCGCCAGCCCCGCCCGTCCTGCCCGCCCCGCCCGGCCTCGTACGCTTGATCGTGATGAGACGCAGACCCCGTATCCCGCCCTCCCCCCTCCCCCAGCGCGACGGGGTGGACCCGGTGCGGGTGAAGCTGCCGCCCGGTGAGGCGTGGGCGACCGTGCGGGACCATCTCGTGGAGCGGCTCGCGGCGGGGCCCGGGGTGATCGACGGGATGCTCGACGCGGGGCGGATCGTGGACGCCGAGGGGCGGCCCGTGCGGCGCGACAGGGTGTACGTGCCGGGTATGTTCGTGTGGTACCACCGGGAGTTGCCCGACGAGGTGCGGGTGCCGTTCGCGCTGGAGGTCGTGTACCGCGACGAGCACATCGTCGTGGCCGACAAGCCGCACTTCCTGGCCACGACCCCGCGCGGCAGCCATGTCGCCCAGACCGCGCTGGCGCGGCTGCGGCGGGAGCTGGGGGTGCCGGCGCTCGGCGCCGCGCACCGGCTGGACCGGCTCACGGCGGGGCTGGTGCTGTTCACCGTACGGCCCGAGGAGCGCGGCGCGTACCAGTCGCTGTTCCGCGACCGGCGGGTCGTCAAGGAGTACGAGGCCGTGGCCCCGTACGACCCGGAGCTGGCCCTGCCGCGCACCGTCCGCAGCCGGATCGTGAAGGAGCGCGGGGTCATGGCGGCCCGCGAGGTAGCAACGGGCGAGCCGAATGCCGTCAGCCGGGTCGAACTGCTGGAGCACCGAAGAGGGTTGGCGCGGTACCGGCTGATCCCCCGTACCGGGCAGACGCACCAACTGCGGGTGCACATGAGCGCGTTGGGGGTGCCGGTCCTCGGCGATCCGCTGTATCCGGTGGTGACCGGCCCCGTGGCGGCCGATGACTTCCGGCGTCCGCTCCAACTGCTGGCGCGGGTGCTGGAGTTCACCGATCCGGTCACGGGGCGCGAACACCGGTTCGTGAGCGGGCGGGTACTGAGGTCCTGGTCGTCGTACGAAGAGTGGGCTCAGTAGCCGTACGAGGCCGGCTCAGTAGCCGCGCCACCAGCGCAGGAAGCGCTGCCAGGCGCCGAGTCGGCGGCCTGGCCCGGGGGCCGGTGGCGCCGGTTCGGGGGCGACGGGCTGCGGAGCTGCCGTCCGGGGCTGCGACTCGGGAGTCGAGACGTGCCAGTTGCCCGGGCGCTGCTGCGGCATCGGATTGACGGAGGGCCGCTGCATGACGTCCTGCTGGGGCTTCGGCACGAACGTCACCGGAAGCTCCACCAGATGCCGGGTCGCGATCGAGGCCCGCCAGCTCAGCTCGTCCTCGTCACAGGCGAGCTGGATGTCCGGCAGCCGCATCAGCAGCGCGTCCACGCCGACGTCGGCGATGGCGCGGCCGATGTCCTGGCCCGGGCACTCGTGCGGACCGCCGCCGAAGGCGAGGTGGGAGCGGTTGCCCTGCATGTTGGCGGTGAGGTCGGGGCGGACGCGCGGGTCCACGTTGCCCGGCGCGATCCCGAAGAGCAGCCCGTCGCCCTTGCGGATGCGCTGACCGCCCAGCTCCGTCTCCTGCTTGGCGAAGTAGGCGAAGACCGTGCTGAACGGCGGCTCGTCCCACAGGGACTGCTCGACCGCCTCGGGCACCGTCATCTGGCCGCCGTTCAGCTGGGCGCGGAACCGCGGGTCGGTGAGGACCATGCGCAGCACGTTGGCGATCAGGTTGGCGGTGGCCTCGTACGCGGCGTACAGCACGACGCGCAGGTGCTGACTGATCTCCTCGTCGTTGAGCCCGGCCGGGTGCTTGACGAGGTAGCTGGCGAAGTCCTCCTTGGGTTCGGCCCGGCGGCGGGTGGTGAGCCGTGTCAGCGCGTCCATCACGTAGGTGTTGCTGGCGATCGCGGTCTCGGTGCCCTTGAGCGCGTCGCGGGCGGACTCCACCAGCCGCTCGTTGTACTCCTCGGGCATGCCGAGGATCTCGCACAGCACCGCCATCGGCAGGTGCTCCGCGAACTGGCTGACGAGGTCGGCCTTGCCCTCCTCGCAGAACTCGTTCACCAGGCGCTGGGTCGCGCGGTTGATGTAGCGGCGGATACCGCGGTGGTCGATCGTCGACATGGCGCCGGTGACCGCGCCGCGCAGCCGCAGATGCTCGTCGCCCTCGGCGTGGGAGCAGATGGGCTGCCAGGCGATGTGCGGCATGTACGGGTGGTCGGGTTTGACCGAGCCGTCCTGGAGCTTGTTCCAGATGCGGCTGTCGCGGCAGTACTGCGAGGGGGTGCGCACCATGTGCATGTTCTCGCTGTGGCCGAGCACCACCCAGACCGGCACGTCGTCGTGGAGCAGCGCGGGGGCCACGGCGCCGTGCTCGGCGCGGAGTTTGTCGTACACGGCTCCCAGGTCCTCCGCGTCGGGGCCGTACAGCCGGCGCAGCCCGCCGGGGCCCGTGCCGTGGGCGGGGCAGCCGGGGGGCGGCCCGAGCATCGGGTCGTCCGTGCCGGTCAGGGAGTGTGATTCAGGCGTCACGATGGTCGCTCCGAACTGAACTGAAAGGGTTCCGGTGTCAGGGGGTGGGACAGAGGGGGTACGCGGCCTACGCCGAGTTCCGTGACATCGCCAGGGAGTGCAGGAAGGTCATCAGCGTCATCAGGACGTCGCGGCTGGAGGCCCGGCGCCGCGCGTCGCAGCGGACGATGGGGATGTCCTCGGGCAGGTCGAGCGCCTGGCGGAGTTCCTCGACGGGGTAACCGGGCGCGTCCGGGAAGTCGTTGACCGCGATGACGAAGGGCACCCGGCGCTCCTCCAGGCGGCCGATGACGTCGAAGCTGACTTCGAGCCTGCGGGTGTCGATCAGGACGACCGCGCCGAGCGCGCCCTCGAACAGCCCGTTCCACAGGAACCAGAAGCGTTCCTGGCCGGGCGTGCCGAAGAGATAGAGCACCAGCTGATCCGTGATGCTGATGCGGCCGAAGTCCATGGCGACGGTGGTGGCCGTCTTGGACGCGGAGCCGAAGTTGTCGTCGACTCCGACGCCGGCCTGCGTCATGGTCTCCTCGGTCGTCAGCGGCCTGATCTCGCTGACGGAACCGACCATGGTCGTCTTGCCGACTCCGAAACCGCCCACGATCACGATCTTCACCGCGGCCTCCGCCGTGTGCGGCAGATGGTCCTCGGTCCGTGGGCCCGTGATGGTGTCAGAGTTTTTGAAGTCCATGCATCACCGCTTCGAGGAGGGAACGGTCGGCCCGCGCCTGGCGGACGACCGGCGCACGTGCCTGTACCAGTTCGGCCGTCAGCAGGTCGGTGAGCAGGACCGTCACCACACTGAACGGCAGGCTGAGATAGGCCGAGATCTCGGCCACGGAAAGAGGCGCCTGACAGATCCGGAGCAGCGCCGACTGCTCCGGCGGGGCGGACGGCGGCGGATCGGCGCGCGCCACGATTAACGTGACCAGGTCGATCTCGGCCCGCTCGCCGCTCTCGCCCGAGCCGGTGAGGACGTACAACCGCTCGGGGTTCTTCTCATCCTTGCCGTCCTGGGGACCGGCCTCGGAGAATTCCTCGGGCGGCGGCGGGGGTTCTTGCTGGGGGTGACGCCGCTGGCGTTTCGGAGGCGTCATACGGTCTGCCCGTTGCGCCGGGGCGGGCTCGTCAGGTGGGAGCCGATCCGGTCGACGAGGTCGCGCATGCGGTTGCTCATCAGCCCGGGTTCGGCGATCTCGTTGGCGAGCACCGCGAGATAGGCGTTGGCACCGGCGGACATCATGTAGAAGTAACCGCCGTTGATCTCGATGATGACCATGCGCATCTCACCGTCGCTCCGCGGGATCTCGGTGGCGACGGCGGCGGCCAGGCTCTGCAGCCCCGCGCAGGCCGCGGCGACGCGGTCGGCGGCGTCCGGGTCGCCGCCGTGGCGGGCGATACGCAGTCCGTCGGCCGAGAGCACCACGATCTGCTGGATGCCCGGTACGCCGTCGGCAAGATCCTTGAGCATCCAGTCGAAGTTGGCTCGCTGCTGGATCACTTGAGGTCCCCCTCGTCGTCGGTCTCCGCAGAGGCCGACTCGTCGTTCGCGGTCGAGTAGGTCGGGTCGTCCGGGTTCCTGGTGAAGGCGCCTGGGTCCGAGGGACGCTTGAGTCCTTCCATGAAGGCCTCCACCCACAGGCCGGGCGGCGGCTGCTCCTTCTTCGGCGCGGGCTCGGGCTCCCACACGGGCGCGGCGGCCATGGCGGCCTCGGCCGCGGCTTCGGCGGCGGCCGCCTCGGCGTACTCCTGGCTGAGCGAGATCTTCGTCCGGCTGCGGCGCTGCGGCAGGCCGTTCGGCGTCCACTCGGTGACGACGGGGACGTCGTCCTCCATCCTGAGGACTTCCGCCGAGCTGGGGATGCGCGGGCCCGTGGTCGGTTTGCGCTTCTTCTGCGAGCGCTCGGGTGCCTTGACACCGCCGGTGTCCAGGGTCGGTACGGCGGTGATGCCGATGCCGTGGGCGAGACCGGGAGCGGGCTCGTCGGTGAGCATCTCGCGCGGTGCGATGAGTACGGCGCGGACGCCGCCGTACGCGGACTGCCGCAGCGAGACCTGCATCTTGTACATCGTCGACAGCCGGCCGACGACGGCGAGGCCGAGGCGCGGGGCGTCGCCGAGGTCCTGGAAGTCCATGCCGACCTGGGCGCGGGCGAGCATGCCCTCGGCCTTGGCGCGGGACTCCTCACTGAGGCTGACGCCGCCGTCCTCGATCTCGATGGCGATGCCGGTCTGCACCTCGGTGGCGGTGACGTGCACCTTGGTCTGCGGCGGCGAGTAGCGGGTGGCGTTGTCGAGGAGTTCGGCGAGCGCGTGGATGAGCGGCTCGACGGACACTCCCGCGACGTTGACCTTGGCGATGGAGCTCAGGTCGATCCGGCGGTACTCCAGGATGCGGCACATGGCGCCGCGCAGCACGCTGTACAGCGGAACGGGCGCGGGCCACTGGCGTCCGGGGCGGCCGCCGCCGAGGACGGCGATGGAGTCGGCGAGGCGGCCGATCAGCGCGTTGCCGTGGTCGATGCGCAGGAGGTCGTCGAAGACCTCGGGGTTGCGGCCGTGGTCCTCCTCCATCTCCCGGAGTTCCTTGGCCTGTTGGTGGACGATCGCCTGGACGCGCCGGGCGACGTTGACGAAGGCGCGCTGCCCGGAGTCGCGCATGGCCTCCTCGCGCTCGACGAGGTCGAGGATCGTGCGGAGCACATGCCGCTGCGAGTCGGGCAGTTCGCGGTACCTGGGGTCACCGTCGATGCCCAGGCGAATCACCTCTGAGGGGGAATCGCCGCTGCGCAGCATGTCCAGCATCGCGGGGAGGATCTCCCTCCCCAGACGGATGAACTCCTCGTCGTGGGAGGCGACGCGCTGTTGCAGATACGCGGTCCGGCGCTCGATCTCGGTGCGCAGGGACGCCATGTGGCGGCCGCGGCGGACGGCTTCGGCCGTGACCGCGACGACCAGGAGCGTCGCGACGGCTCCGCACCAGCCTACGGCGGTCCGGGCCGGGCCCGTCACCAGGGCGACGGCGCTTCCGGTCGCCGCGGCCATCAGTATCGCCGGCAACAACAGCACGCGCGCGTAGGGACGTTCACGGCCACTGGGAGGCGATTGAACACTCACCATGTATGCCCTCTGTGACAAATCGGCTGGAGGTCGGGGGACTTGCTGGGGTTTATCCGTGGTTCAAACTGGATCTTCGGTATTTTTGGGAACAAGCGCACGAATACACCTCAACTCGGTGCGCTGCGGGCGAGCTTAGTCCGACCGGATCATCGCTGTGTCATATTCAGCAAGCGCCTGAAATCGCCCTCGAGACAGGAGTACGCTCGTCCCCATTTATACGCTCAGCCTTCATTCGCACACGGTGGGTGACGGCGAACGGACATGCGAAAAAGCACCCCTCGACGGAGGGAAGCGCGTCGGGTGACGCGGGCCGCCTCAGATTCCGGCGATACGGAGCGCCGCGTCCACCGTGGCCTCCGCGAACGCCGACACCGGCCGCTCCGGATCGGACCGGTGGACGAGGATGACCCCCTCGATCAGCCCGAACACCAGGTCCGTACGCAGGTCCAGCTCGCTCTTGGCGAGCGCGCCGCCGGCGGCCGTGGCGGCGAGCAGCTGCCGGTAGGTGTCCTTGAGTTCGGCCCGTACGGCATGGAAGCCGGCGAAGCGTTCGGCGCGCACCTCGGGCAGCAGGTAGAGCACACCCAGGTTGTGCGGGCGGCCGCAGAGCAGCCGCACATCGGTGCGGCACAGCTCCCCCAGCCGGTCCTCGGCCGGGGTCGCGTCCTCGGCGAGGAGCCGCCTGGCCAGCGTCAGGGAGGGCGTGACCGTGGACTCCAGCAGCTCGGCGAGCAGGTCCTCCTTGCCGGAGACGTAGTGGTACATGGACGCCTGGCGCATCCCGGCCCGCTCGGCGACGGCCCGGGTGGTCGTGGCGGCGTATCCGCGCGTCGTGAACAACTCCGCGGCGGCGGCGAGCAGTTCGTCACGCGGCGACAGCCCGCTGTCCGGCCGCTGCTCGGCCCGCGGCCTGCCGACCCGGCGCCCACCGCTGCTTCCCCTGTGTTCGATCCTCGCACACGGGGGTGCGGGGCGATCTCGGACCGAGCCCGAGGGGCGCGGGGGCAGCGCGAGCCGCTGGTGAAGGCGCTCGGCGGCACCTTCCGCGCCGTCCAGGAGCTGGACCCCTCGTACGAGGCCCCGCCGCCCGTCCGCCGCGACAACTGAGCGAGGGGTGGGGGTCCGCCGACCGATCCCCACCCCAAGTGCCGCACCGCGTCGGGCGATTTCCGTGAGGGATCGGCAACGGACCGGCAGCCCTCGGGACACGGCCGCGACCCGGCGGTGGCCTAATTTCTGGCGGGCGACAGAAATCATCACGGCAATCACCGGAGCAGCCGGAGGCCAGGCGATGGCGACAGCGACCACGTACGGAGTCCGTGACCATGCGCGCGCACAGGAGGGAGCCCGGGCCGAGGCGATGCCCGTCGCGCCGGCGAGCGCGTGGCCGACCCTGCCGTGCCGGGCGGGACATCTCGTGTGGGCCGAGACGGTGGCGGGCGGCAACCACACGCACAGGGTGCTGGCCCGCGGCACGGAGCTGCGGCTGACCGACCCGCACGGCGACGCCTGCGCCCACCTGCTCCTCTTCGTCGCCGACCGGCCCTGGGAACGGCTCAACGTCGCCGACACGGTCAAGGTCCAGTGGAACGCCTACCTCGGCGACCGAAGTGTGGCGTCTCCCGGCCGAGGGCCTCGGCCGCCTCCTCGCCGCGCTTCCCCGCCCGATGGCCCTCGGCCGGGTGGAGCTGGCCGACGGCACCCACGCATCCGGCTTCCTCTGCGAGTCCGAGGCGGTGCAGGGCGCGCCCGACATCACGGCGTACGGAGGCCGGCGGGCGTTCCTGAATCGCCGACGCGAGCCGGCGCTCGTGGGCCGCTCGCGCCGACGGCGCGCTGCTACGGTCCGCGGTGGCCACCGGTGCGCCCGCGATCTCGGTGCCGGTGGCGACACCGGACGAGGTGCCGGTGGGCGGCCTGGGCGCTCTCCCTCCGGGTCCTCACCCCACCGACGAGTACGCCACCACCCCGCGCAACAGCCCGTCCACCGCCTTGCGCGCACTCTTCGCCACCGTCGACCCCGCGGGAGCCGCCGCCGAGATCTGCCCCAGCACGTCGATGACCTGCTTGCACCAGCGCACGAAGTCGCCGGCGGGCATCTCGGCGTCACGGAGGACCTCGTCGAGGCCCGAGCCGGAGGCCCACATGTAGGCGGCCCAGGCGAAGCCGAGGTCGGGTTCGCGCTGGCCGACGCCCTCGGACTGGGTGATGCGGAACTCCTCCTCCAGGCCGTCGAGGCGGCCCCAGATGCGGACCATCTCGCCGAGCGCGGCCTTGGCCTTGCCGGAGGGGAGCTTGGGTGCCAGCGCGTCGTCGCCGACGCGGGCCTCGTAGACCAGCGCCGAGACGCAGGCGGCGAGTTCGGCGGGGCCGAGGCCCTCCCAGACGCCGGCGCGCAGGCATTCGCTGGCGAGGAGGTCGAGTTCGCCGTAGAGGCGGGCGAGCCGCTTGCCGTGCTCGGTGACCTCGTCGCCGCGCAGGTAGTCCAGCTCCGTCAGCAGCGCGACGATACGGTCGAAGGTCCGCGCGATGGTGTTCGTGCGGCCCTCGATACGGCGCTCCAGCTGGGCGGTGTCCCGCTTGAGCCGGTGGTAGCGCTCGGCCCAGCGGGCGTGGTCCTCACGGTCGTCGCACCCGTGGCAGGGGTGGACGCGGAGTTCGGCGCGCAGCCGGGCGATCTCGCGGTCGTCGGCGGCCGCGGAGCGCTTCTTGCGGTGCCGGTCGGGGACGTGGTGCCCGGCCTTGGTTCGCAGGGCCGAGGCCAGGTCCCGGCGGGACTGGGGCGAGCGCGGGTTGAACGACTTGGGGATCCGCATCCGCTCCAGGGCCTCGACGGGCACCGGGAAGTCGATGGACGCCAGCCGCTTGACCTGGCGCTCGGCGGTGAGGACGAGCGGGCGGGGGCCGTCGTGGTACTCGAAGCCGCGGTGGCCGTTGGACCGCCCGGCGGGCAGCCCGGGGTCCAGGACCAGTGCCAGGCCCGCGTACTTGCCGGTCGGGACATGGATGACGTCGCCCGGCTTGAGCTTCTCCAGGGCCACGGCCGCCTCGGCGCGCCGCTGGGCCGCGCCCTGCTTGGCGAGTTCGGTCTCGCGGTCCTTCAGCTCGCGGCGCAGCCGCGCGTACTCCTCGAAGTTCCCGAGGTGGCAGGTCATGGAGTCCTTGTAGCCCTCCAGCCCCTCCTCGTTGCGCTGCACCTGGCGGGAGATCCCGACGACCGACTTGTCGGCCTGGAACTGTGCGAAGGACGTCTCCAGCAGCTCGCGCGAGCGGTGCCGCCCGAACTGCTCGACCAGGTTCACCGCCATGTTGTACGACGGCTTGAAGCTGGACCGCAGCGGATAGGTGCGTGTGCCCGCGAGCCCGGCCAGGTGGTCGGGGTTCATGCCGCGCTGCCACAGCACGACCGCGTGGCCCTCGACATCGATGCCGCGGCGGCCGGCGCGGCCGGTCAACTGGGTGTACTCGCCGGGGGTGATGTCGGCGTGCTGCTCGCCGTTCCACTTGACGAGTTTCTCCAGCACCACCGAGCGGGCGGGCATGTTGATGCCGAGCGCGAGGGTCTCGGTGGCGAACACGGCCTTGACCAGGCCGCGTACGAACAGTTCCTCGACGACCTCCTTGAACGTCGGCAGCATGCCCGCGTGATGGGCCGCGATGCCGCGCTCCAGGCCTTCCAGCCACTCGTAGTACCCGAGGACGTGCAGGTCCTCGGGCGGGATGGTGGCCGTGCGCTCCTCGACGAGGGCACGGACCCGGTCCCGCGCCTCCTCGTCGTTCAGCCTGAGCCCGGCGTACAGGCACTGCTGGACGGCCGCCTCGCAGGCCGCGCGGCTGAAGATGAACGTGATGGCGGGCAACAGGCCCTCGGCGTCGAGCCGTTCGATGACCTCGGGCCGGCTCGGGATCCACACGCGCGTACGCTGTCTGCGCTCCCGCTCACGGTCGGCCTCGCGCATGTTGCGGCCCCGTCTGCGGTCCTGGAACGAGGGGCGGCTGGCCTCCATGCGCGCCATGCGCGTGAGGTCGGGGTTGACGGCCTTCTTGTGGCCCTCGCCCTCCTCGAAGAGGTCGTACATCCGCCGCCCGGCCAGCACGTGCTGGAACAGCGGCACGGGCCGGTGCTCGGAGACGATGACCTCGGTGTGGCCGCGCACGGTGTCGAGCCAGTCGCCGAACTCCTCGGCGTTCGACACCGTCGCCGACAGTGAGACCAGGGTCACGGACTCGGGCAGGTGGATGATCACTTCCTCCCAGACGGCGCCGCGGAAGCGGTCCGAGAGGTAGTGCACCTCGTCCATGACCACATGGCCGAGGCCGAGGAGGGTCTGCGAGCCCGCGTACAGCATGTTCCGCAGCACCTCGGTGGTCATCACGACCACCGGGGCGTCGGAGTTGACGCTGTTGTCACCGGTGAGCAGGCCGACCCTGTCCGCGCCGTAACGGCGGCACAGGTCGGTGTACTTCTGGTTCGACAGCGCCTTGATGGGTGTCGTGTAGAAGCACTTCCTGCCCTGGCTCAGGGCGAGGTGGACGGCGAACTCGCCGACGATCGTCTTGCCGGAGCCGGTGGGGGCGGCCACGAGCACGCCCTTCCCCGCTTCGAGCGCCTGGCAGGCCTCGATCTGGAAGGGGTCGAGGCCGAAGTCGTACATCTCGCGGAAGGAGGCGAGCGCGGTGGCCTGCTCGGCAGCCCGCTGACGGGCTGCCGCGTACCGCTCGGCCGGGGAGAGGTCCTCTGTCATCGTGCTTTCGAGGTTACCGGCCCTCACTGACAACAGGACGATCAATATCCGGATCGCTGTCCGGGCCGGGGGTCCGTGCGGCTGGGCGGCCCGGTCCGGCATTCGGCCGCGTGGTGCGGCTGTGACGCGGGCGCGGCCGGTGCGTCACGGGGACGCACCGGCCGCGCATGGCCTTTCGGAGGTGTTCTTTCTCGCGCTCGTCAGGTCACGTCGTCGTAGCCGTTGATCCGGTCATGGTCGGAATCCGCCTGCTGCGGCAGGGCGGCCCGTCCGGCCGAGACCGTCTCGACCTCACCGATGGCCTCGGGCGTGAGGTCGAGGTCGGACGCCTCGTCGTCGCTCAGCTCGGGGCCCCGGGCACGGGCCCGACGGCGGTCGTTGATCAGGGAGAAGGCGACGGCACCGAAGTAGAGCGCGGTCATGGGCACCGCGAGGGCGATCATGGACACCGGGTCGGTGGGCGTCACCAGCGCCGCGAACACGGCGATGATCATCACCATGGGGCGCCACCAGCCCAGCATCCGCCGCCCGCTGACAACGCCGCCGACGTTCAGCAGGGACAGCACGATCGGCAGCTGGAAGGCCAGACCGAAGGCGACGGTCAGCTTGACCGAGATGTCGATCATGTCGTCGACGGTGATGTAGTTGACCGAGCCGGCGATGCTGAAGCCCAGCAGGGTCCGCACGGCGAAGGGCAGGATCCAGTGCGCGAGATAGGCGCCGAGGAGGAAGAGAGGTGTACCGATGCTCACCACGGTGAGCGCGTACTTCTTCTCGTTCCTGTGCAGTCCCGGCGCGACGAAGGCCCAGAGCTGGTAGAGCCACACCGGCGCCGCCGCGATCAGCGCGGCCACGAGCGACACCTTCATGTACGTGGTGAACGGCGAGGTGAGTCCCATCTGGGACAGCACGGCACAGCGGCCCTCCTGCGCGGCCGCTTCCGTCTCAAGGCATGTCGGCACCGGCGCGCTGATGAACTCCGCGATGTCCTTCGCGAAGAACAGTGCCAGAACCGTCAACGGCACAATGGCGAACAGCGCCTTGACCAGCCGGTTGCGCAGCTCGCGCAGGTGCTCCACCAGGGGCATCCGCCCCTCTGGGTCCTTGGGCTTGTTGCGGGCGGACTTGAGCAACCCACATCCTCGTCTCGGGGGGCAGCCTGCCTAGGGACCGGCCGCCCGTGTCTCAGCGATGGTTCTGTGGGCTCAGCCCTGCGTGGTGCGCTTGGGCTCCTCGACGGGGCGGGCGGTGGTGACGTCACCGGGAGCCGCCTGAATGGTCTTGGGCGCCGGAGCCTGCTCCGCCGTACCCGAGTCGGCGTTGTTCTCGGCCGTACCGTCGTTCTTCATGGCCGCTGCCTCGCTCTTGAGGATGCGGGCGGACTTGCCCAGGGAGCGAGCCATGTCCGGAAGCCGCTTCGCACCGAACAGCAGCAGAAGCAGTCCGGCAATGATAGCGATCTGCCAGATACCGACCTGACCCATAATTCCCCACTTTCCCACCGAAGCCGTGCGACTTGTGTGGTAGTGCGCTCGTCGGGGCCCTGTCCGAGACCCGTGTGAGCAGCAATCGTAACTCCGAGGAGTGAACGCCAGGCAATGGCCCTGCATCCTCCGAGTGCGATCCCAGGCCTCGTTCTCCGGGCCGCGATCAGCAGCGTACCTGCCGATGGTGTGAGGGTGACAGGGCGAAGTGAACGAAACCGCACACGGCCACGGAAATCACAGGCCACCGGGACCGTACGCACAGCGCGTCCACAGAACGAGCCGTGACCGTCCTCACAACATGTCCACGGAGCGGGCCGCGCCCGCGGACGCCCGCTCCAAGTCCTCGGCCGCGCGGTTGATACGACGTGCGGAATCCGTCACCTGCGTACCCAGACGCTGGGCCTCCAGGAAGACACGGACGGCGAGCACGCCGAGGACGGCGATTCCCAGGAAACCCACAGCGATCGCGAACATCGGCCAGAACATGACGGCGAGCCTAGCCCCTGGCTCCTGAGCGGGTCCGCTCAGCCCGCCGAGTGCAGCCTCAGCGTCCGGACCCCGCCCCCGGTGAGCAGTTCGACGATGCGTTCGCTCGCGGGCTTGCGGACGGAGGAGCCGCACTCGGGGCAGGTGAAGGAGTAGAAGGTGGTCTTGCTGGTCGCGCCGATGGCCAGCCGCAGGTCGCTCGCGCCCAGCTCGAAACTGGCCTCGCAGTCGGGGCAGCCGGCCCGGAAGACCACGTCGGCCGCTCTCTTCATGCCGGCGAACGCCACCGCCACGGACATCTCCTGCACACCAGACATCGCCGACCCGCTCACAGCCCTTGCTCCCCTATTTCTGGTTCGTTCGCCTCCGGCGCGCCCCTTCGGCTCACTCACCTCTGTCGTACCGACGGTCCTGAACTCCGTGGGGCGCACGCACTGCGGCGTGCGGTTCGTCGTACGCCGCCAGCGCCTCCCGCGCCGCCTGGCGGGCGCTGTCCCCCAGATCCTGCGGGGAGACGATCCGCCCGTCGCGGCCCAGTCGCAGCGCGAGCCGCCGCAGCGAGGCCGGGTCGGGCGTACGCAACGTGATACGCAGCCCGCCGTCGGGCAGTTCATCGGCGCTGTCGTGCGGGTAGTACTCGGCGACCCAGCGCCCGCCGGGGCCGACCTCGACGACGACCTCGGGGTCCTCGGCCGCGGGCTGCACGAGTGCCTCGGAGAGATCGCGCAGCTCGATCTCGGGCGGCGCGGACGGCTCGTCGAGGATCTTGATCTCGGCGACCCGGTCGAGCCGGAAGGTGCGGCGCGCCTCGGAGCGGCGGCACCAGGCCTCGACATAGGTGTGACCGACGCTGACCAGGCGGATCGGGTCGATCTCGCGCTCGGTGACCTCGTCGCGCGCGGGCGAGTAGTAGCGGATCCACAGGCGGCGGCGCTCGGAGATCGCGCGGTCGACGTCAGCGAAGACACCGCCCTCGGACTCGAAGGTCACCGACAGGCGTGCGCTGGCACCCGCCGCCTCTCCGGCCGCGGCCTCGACCTTGGCGGTGGCGCGCAGCAGGGCCTGCCGGTCGCTCTCGCGCAGCCCGGGCAGGGTGGACACCGCGCGGGCGGCCACGAGAAGGGCGGTGGCCTCGTCGGCGGCCAGACGCAGCGGCTCGGCCGCTTCCGCCCCCAGGGCGGCGGGGTTGTGCCACCAGATACGGTCGCCGTCGGTGTCGATGTCGAGCAGGTCGCCGCCGCGGAAGCTGGTCCCGCACAGGGGCAGCACGTCGAGGTCGGAGATCAGCTCGTCCTCGGTGATCCCGAAGGCGCGGGCGACGTCCTCGACCCGGGCGCCGGGGCGCTCGCGCAGATACGTCACCAGGGAGAGCATCCGCCGGGTCTGGTCGATGGCGTTCACGGGCCTGGCCGGTTTGCCTGCCACTGTGTCTTCCGCTCCCCCTCAGCCCTTGGCCACGGCACGCAGCCGGTCCACCACGTCGGCCCGCAGCTCGGCCGGCTCCAGGACCACCACGTCGGGCCCGAACTCCACCAGCCAGGCGTCCAGACCGTGCCCGTACGGAATCTCCAACTCGTCCCAGCCGTCGCCGAGTTCCCGCACCGAGGCGGCTCTCGCCCGCAAAGGGTAACCGGCGCCCGTACGCAGCCGGATCAGGGCGGAGCGGTCGGCGGTCTCCCCCGCCCAGCTCGCCACGGTCTCCCGTACGGTGACGACGTCGGGGACCTCGGCGGTGAACCGGCCGCCGCGGGTGCGCACCTTGCCGGTGATCCGGGAGAGCCGGAAGACACGCTCGGCGCCCCGGTCGCGGTCCCAGCCCGCCAGGTACCAGTGGCCGCGCCAGCACTCCAGCGCCCACGGCTCGACCAGGCGGGGCTCGGGGCGGGCGGCGGTGGCCTTGCGGTACTCGAAGGCGACCGGGCGACGGTCCCGGCAGGCGAGCATCAGCGGCTCGAAGGCGGCCTCGTGCACCGGGATGCGCGGCTCCAGGGCGCCATGGGCCTCGTACGGGTCGACGCCCTCGGGGAGCCCGGCGGCGCGCAGCTTCTGCAGGGCACCGCTGGCCGCGCCCGCGAGTCGGACCTGCTGCCAGACCTTGGCGGCCAGGCCGAGGGCGGCGGCCTCCTCGGCGTCGAGGGTGATGGGCGGCAGGCGGTTGCTGTCGCGGCGGGCCAGGTAGCCGACCTCGCCGTCGAGGTTCTCCACCGTCTCGATGACCAGGCCGAGTTCGCGCAGATCGTCCTTGTCGCGCTCGAACATCCGGTTGAACGAGTCGTCCGACCCGGCTTCGAGATATGCCTCGATGGACTCACGAAGTTCGCGCTTGCTGAGCGGCCGCCGCGTCCCGAGCAGACACAACGCCAGATTCATCAGCCGCTCGGCCTTGGCAATGGCCATCGACGCGCTACATCCTCTCGTTAGGCCCTTCTGCCGGATGACCGTACCGCTCCGGAGTGTCGCGGCAAAAGCCGAGGACCCATGCCCGGACAGGCATGGGCCCCAGGTGATCAAGTCCGGTCGGACGCCATACAGAGGTCTTGCGACGATCGGGCCATGACCGGACCCGATACGACGATCAGACCCCGACCAGGTCGCAGACGAAGATCAGCGTCTCGCCGGGGGCGATACGGCCGCCACCCGCGCCACGGTCGCCGTAGGCGAGGTGCGCCGGGATGGTCAGCTGACGGCGACCGCCGACCTTCATGCCCTGCACGCCCTGGTCCCAGCCGGCGATGACCTGGCCGACCCCGAGCTGGAACTGCAGCGGCGTACCGCGGTTCCAGGACGCGTCGAACTCCTCGCCGCTGGAGAAGGACACGCCCACGTAGTGGACGGAGACGGTGTCGCCCGCCTTGGCGACCGGCCCGTCACCCTCCCAGATGTCCTTGATCTCAAGGTCCTTCGGGGGCTCGCCGCCCGGGAAGTCGATCTCGGGCTTGTCGATGCTCACGTCTGACGCTCCTGCTGGTGTACGAACAAGGCAACACGGACAGTCTCACATCCCCGAAGGGATTACATCTTCGCGAGGATGTCGACGGTGAAGACCATCGTCGAGTCCTTCTCGATGCCGCTGCCGCTCGGCGGGTTGTCGCCGTAACCGAGATCCGGGGGGATCACGATCAGCAGACGACTGCCCACCTTCTTGCCGGTCATGCCCTGGGACCACCCCTTGACAACCTGCTGGAGCGAGAACGAGCTGAGCTGACCCCGGCCGTACGTGGAGTCGAACTCCTTGCCGGTGTCCCAGACCACGCCCTGGTATTGCACCAGGACGGTGCTGTCGGCCGCGAGCTTCTCACCGTCGCCCTCGATGACGTAGTTCGCCACCAGCTTCGTCGGCGCGTCGGCGTCGGGGATGTCGATGGAGGGGGCCTCGCCGTCGGTGTTGGTACCCACCTTCGGCAGGTCGGCGTTGTCCTGCGCGACCTCCGTCCCCTTGGCCGAGCTCTTGCCGCTGAACGTGTCCTGGATGTCGACGACGAAGACGAGCGTGTCGGTGCCCTTGATACCTCCCTGCGGGTTGCCCTCCGTGCCGTAGCCCAAGGCCGGCGGAACGGCCATCTCGACGCGGCTGCCCGCCTTCTTGCCCGCCAGGGCGTACCGCCAGCCGTCGATGATGCTGCCCTGGGCCAGCTGGATGAGCAGCGGGGCCTTGCGGTCGTAGGAGTTGTCGAAGACCTTCGCCGAGTCCCAGATCTGGCCGAGGTAGTGGGCCTGGACATAGTCGTTCTCGGCGACCGTCCGGCCGTTGCCCGCGATGACCGTCTTCACCGCCAGGTCCTTCGACGGGTCGCCGCTGCCCTTGGCGACGGTCGGCTTCTCACCGAACTTCGCACCCGCCGTGATCGCGGGCAGCGGTCCGTCCACGATCGTCGGCGGCTTCGCCGACTCGCTCGGGGAAGGGGACGGGCTGCTGGAGTCGGCCGTGTCGGACTCATCGTCACCGCATGCGGCGAGCGTGACCAGTCCGGCGGGTACGGCGATGAGCAGGGAGCGTCGGCGCACGGTGGGGGCCTCGTATCGGTCGATCTTGTGTGGATGGCGTGCGCGCAACTCTACGGCGTGAGAAGGGCGCCGTACGGCAAACGTACGGCGCCCAGCGTTGCGTTCCGGAACCGGGCCGGAAACAACACGACTCACATTCCGGCGATCAGCTTTTCCACCCGGTCGTCCACGGAACGGAACGGGTCCTTGCACAACACGGTGCGCTGCGCCTGGTCGTTGAGCTTCAGATGCACCCAGTCGACGGTGAAATCGCGGCGCTGTTCCTGAGCGCGCCGGATGAAGTCACCACGCAGCCGGGCCCGAGTGGTCTGCGGGGGAACGGACTTGCCCTCGAAGATCTTCAAATCGTTGCAGATCCGGGCGGCTTGACCCTTCTTCTCCAGGAGGTAGTACAGGCCTCGGCGGCGGTGGATGTCGTGGTAGGCGAGGTCTATCTGCGCGACCCTCGGGTGCGACATGGTCATGTTGTGCTTGGCGCGGTACCGCTCCAGGAGCTTGTACTTCATGACCCAGTCGATCTCGGTGCCGATCCGGTCGAGGTCCTCGGCCTCGATCGCGTCGAGCGTGCGGCCCCACAGTTCGAGGACCTGCTCGACGGTGCCGGTACGGATGCCGCGGCGCTCGCAGAAGTCCACGGCCTTCTCGTAGTACTCGCGCTGCACCTCCAGCGCGGAGGCCTCACGGCCACTGGCCAGACGCACCTTGCGACGGCCGGTGATGTCATGGCTGACCTCGCGGATCGCCCGGATCGGGTTCTCCAGGGTGAGGTCACGCATGACCGTGCCCGCCTCGATCATGCGCAGCACCAGATCGGTGGCGCCGACCTTGAGCAGCATGGTCGTCTCGGACATGTTCGAGTCGCCCACGATGACGTGGAGGCGGCGGTAGCGCTCGGCGTCCGCGTGCGGCTCGTCCCGCGTGTTGATGATCGGCCGGGAGCGGGTCGTCGCCGAGCTGACGCCCTCCCAGATGTGCTCGGCACGCTGGCTGACGCAGTACACGGCGCCACGCGGAGTCTGCAGCACCTTGCCCGCGCCGCACAGCAGCTGCCGGGTGACGAGGAACGGAATGAGGATGTCCGCGAGCCGGGAGAACTCCCCGTGCCGGGCCACCAGATAGTTCTCGTGGCAGCCGTAGGAGTTGCCTGCCGAGTCGGTGTTGTTCTTGAAGAGGTAGACGTCGCCCGCGATTCCTTCCTCGTGCAGGCGTCGTTCGGCGTCGACCAGGAGTCCTTCGAGAATGCGCTCGCCGGCCTTGTCGTGGGTGACCAGCTCGGTCACGTTGTCACATTCGGGTGTCGCGTATTCCGGATGTGAACCCACGTCGAGATACAGGCGGGCACCGTTCCGCAGAAAGACATTGCTGCTGCGGCCCCATGACACGACACGGCGGAAGAGGTACCGCGCCACCTCGTCAGGAGACAGGCGGCGCTGTCCCCTGAACGTACACGTGACGCCGTACTCGTTCTCCAGCCCGAAAATGCGGCGGTCCATGACTGAACATTACGCCCGATCCCCTGAGCTGAAACGGGGTTCGGCAGCACGGTTTGGATCATTTTCCGAAGAAGACGCAACCACCGCGCCCCCACCCGGAGCAGCCAGGAACCGCCCCGTGACCAGCAGAACCAGCAGGGACACCGCCCCCGCCGCGCCCGGCACGCCGAAGCCCCACAGCGCGCCGCCCGCCTCGACGACGGGTCCCGCCAGACCCGTCCCAATGGACGCCCCCACCGTGAACGTCGTCACAAGCCAGGAGAACGCCTCGGTGACGGTACCGCGCGGCGCATGCCGGTCGACCAGCACGAACGCGCAGGCGAGGGCGGGCGCGAGGAACACCCCGGCGAGCGCGGTGAGCGCCGTCATGCCGACCGGGCCCGGCATCAGCATCAGCGGCAGGTAACACACCGCCAGAAGGGCCACGATCACCTGGAGTCGACGCTCGGGCGCCCCGCTCCACCGGCGTGCGCCGTACGCGACACCGCCGACGAGCGCGCCCAGCCCCAGGCCCGCCATCAGCCACCCGTACACCACGTCCCCGCCGTTGTCGTCCGCGTACGACACCGCGGCGACCGTGATGGAGCCGAGCGCGCTCCCCACGAAGAGGAACGCGGCCAGCATCGCCAGGAGGCCGGGCGAGCGCAGAGCGCCCAGCCAGTGCGCCTCGCGCGGAGCCGAGCGCCACGCGCGCGAGGGCGGCGACACGACGACCGAGAGCGCGCCCAGGACACCCACGACGTGCAGCAGGACGAGCGCGGCCGGAGCGGACCACAGGGACACGCACAGGGTCACGAGCAGCGGGCCCACGGTGAACATGACCTCCTGGGCCACGGCGTCCATCGCGTACGCCGTGTGCACCTGGTCCTCCTTACGGAGGACGGAGGGCCACAGCGCACGCAGACCGCCCTCCAGGGGAGGCGCGCAGAGCCCGGCGACCGCCGTGGACACATACGCCAGCGGCAGCGGGTCCGGGCCCGCGAGGGCGAAGACGGTCATCCCCAGGGTCGCGACGACCGAGGCCGGCAGCTGGACACGCGGCTGCCCGTACAGATCCACGAGCCGCCCGAGCAGCGGCTGCCCCACGGCGTTGGACACCCCGTACACGGCCGCCAGCGCCCCGGCGAGGCTGTAGGTGCCGCCCTCGGCGCGCACGAAGAGCACGATGGCGATATGGGCGGTGGCGTTCGGCAACCGCCCCACCAGCGTGCCGACGAGCAGACGCGTGGCGTACCGCGCCCTGAGGATCTCCAGGTACCCGCCGGACATGTCCCGCCCTTCCCGTCGCCCGCAGCGCAGGGCCAGCATCAAGTTTTACGTATAACGTCGTCCGCCATACGTACCATGTGCGCTGTCCGCGAGTCCAGACACCGCGAATGACCAGAAGAAGAGGAGCAGGCCGACGGTGGCAACAGGAAGCACGCGCCCCACGAGCCGTGACGTCGCCCAGGCCGCCGGAGTCTCCCAGGCAGCCGTCTCCCTCGTCCTCGGCGACAAATGGCGCGGCCGAGTCTCCGCGACCACGGCCGAACGCGTCCGGGAGGCCGCACGCGAGCTCGGCTACCGGCCCAACCTGGCCGCCCGCAACCTCCGCCTCGGCCGCACCCGCACCGTCCTCCTCGTCGTCCCCGCACTCACCACCGAGTTCTTCGCGGGCGTCTACACCGGCGCGGCCCGCGTCGCCGCCCAGCACGGCTTCGGCGTCGTCCTCTACCCCTCCCCCGAAGGCATCGGACCCGCCCACCCGTCTCCCACCACCACCCTCAAAGGAAGGCCCTTGCGGGCCACCCCTATTCCTGACCCCTTCGCCTCCGCACAGGCCGCCCTGGACGGCGTCATCGCCTCCTCCATGGCCGCCGACGCCCTCACCGCGATCCGCGGCGACCAACTGCCCCTGGTCATGCTCGACAGCGACCCACAGGGCAGCCTGGGCGCGGCAACCGTCAACCTCGACATCGCAGACGGCGCACGACAGATCGCCGAACACCTACTCACCCTGGGCCACCGCCGCTTCCTGCACCTGGCGGCCGACATCGCCTCCTGGACCTTCGACGTACGAGCCCGAGAACTCGCCGCACGCCTGGCCCAAGTCCCCGGCACCGAACTCCGCACCACCCGCGCGCCGATCTCCATCGAAGACGCCTTGACCGCCGCCGAGACCGCCCTCGCCGCACCCGGCCCCCGCCCCACCGCCCTCGTCTGCGACGACGACAAACTGGCCGCCGGCGCCTACAAGGCCGCCCGCCGCCTGGGCCTGCGCATCCCCGACGACCTCTCCGTCACCGGCCTCGACGACCTCGCCCTCGCCACCGCCATCGACCCGGAACTCACCACCGTCCGCCTCGACGCCGAACTCTTCGGAGAACGGGGCATGGCGGCCCTCCTGGCCGTCCTGGAGGGCCGCACGCCCAAGGAGGGAGACATTCCGGTACAGCTGGTGGTACGGGGCTCCACGGCGCCGCCACGGCGCTCCTGAGCCGCCCCCTGCAAAACGCAGTGCGCCCCGGCCTGGACCGGCCGGGGCGCACTGCGTGGCGGGGTGAGAGAAACAGTCGGGTCTACTCCTCCTCCTCGGAGCTCTCGGCCTCCGTGGACGCGCCGCCCTCCTCCAGCAGACGGGCGAGCTGCCGGCCGACGATCCGCTTGAACTTGCGCTGCTGCGGACGCGTACGGTCCAGCACCGCGACCTCCAGGCGCTCGGCGGGAATCTCCCGCTGCGTGCCGTTCGTGTCCCGGGACAAGGCCTGCACGGCCAGCTTGAGCGCCTCGGCCAGGCTCATTCCGTCCTGGTGGCGCTGATCCAGATAGCTGCTGATCTGCTCGGCGTTGCCGCCGACCGCGACCGAGCCGTGCTCGTCCACGATCGAACCGTCGTGCGGCAGCCGATAGATCTGGTCACCGTCGGGCGTCTCACCGACCTCGGCGACGACCAGCTCCACCTCGTACGGCTTCTCCGCCGCGCTGGAGAAGATCGTGCCCAGCGTCTGGGCGTAGACATTGGCGAGGCCGCGGGCGGTCACGTCATCACGGTCGTAGGTGTAACCCCGCAGGTCGGCGTAGCGGACGCCACCGATCCGGAGATTCTCGTACTCGTTGTACTTACCGGCGGCCGCGAAACCGATCCGGTCATAGATCTCGCTGAACTTGTGCAGCGCACGGGACGGATTCTCGCCGATGAAGACGATGCCATCGGCATACTGCAGCACGACCAGGCTGCGCCCGCGCGCGATGCCCTTGCGGGCGAACTCGGCACGGTCGGTCATCGCCTGCTGAGGTGAGACATAGAACGGCGTCGACACCGGTTATCCATCCCTTTCCGTCGAAGTCACAGGATCACCTTGCAAGAGAGGCCCGCCGCTTACAGCAGCGCGGCCCGCGGGCCGTCGGGCTGCTCCAGGCGCCGCTCCAGAATCGAGCGGGCGATCTCGGAGGACTCCTCCTCGGTGAGCCGACGGAAGCCGTCCTCGGTGATCACGGTGACGATCGGATAGATCCGGCGGGCGACATCGGGACCACCGGTCGCCGAGTCGTCGTCTGCCGCGTCGTACAGAGCCTGGACCACCAGAGTCGTGGCCTGCTCCTCGGTCAGGTCCTCACGGAAGAGCTTCTTCATGGCACCGCGCGCGAAGATCGAACCGGAGCCCGTGGCCGCATAGCCCCGCTCCTCGGAACGGCCGCCCGTGACGTCGTAGGAGAAGATGCGCCCCTTGCCACGGTCGACGTCGTAACCGGCGAACAGGGGCACCACAGCGAGACCCTGCAAGGCCATGCCGAGGTTGGAACGGATCATTGTGGACAGACGGTTGGCCTTGCCCTCCAGGGAGAGCTGCGTGCCCTCGACCTTCTCGAAGTGCTCCAGCTCCAGCTGGAAGAGCTTGACCATCTCGACGGCCAGGCCGGCGGTGCCGGCGATACCGACGGCCGAGTACTCATCGGCGGGGAACACCTTCTCGATGTCCCGCTGCGCGATCACATTGCCCATCGTGGCCCGACGGTCACCGGCCAGCACCACGCCGCCGGGGAACGAGGCGGCCACGATGGTCGTGCCGTGCGGCGCCTCGACCGCTCCCTGGACCGGGGGCAGCTTCCTGTTGCCGGGCAGGATGCCGGGCTGGTGCTCGGACAGGAAGTCCACGAAGGACGACGACCCAGGCGTCAGGAAGGCAGCCGGTAGACGCCCGGTGCTACGAGTGTTGGCTTCCACGCGTTTCCTTCCACGTATGTCGCAGCCCGCCTTATGACGTCGGGCCGATCCTTGAACTGCCCCAGTGCGGCGTTGCAGCTGAAGCACAGTACGCCTCGGACCCTACCCGTGTTGTGGCAGTGATCCACATGCTCGGCTGGAGCCGCAAGGCAGATGCAACAGATGCCCTGCTGCTCCGCGACCATCGCCTCCAACTCAGCTGGCGTGAGGCCATAGGTGCGCTTCAGGTGGCCCGTACGGTTGTCGACGGCGCGGCAGGCCCGGCAACGAGACGCCAGGCCATCGCGGGACGACATCTTGCGATGCCATTCAGAGTGGGGCTTGATCTCTCCACAGCCCTGACAGTGCTTGTGGCCCTCCCGGACCGCCTCCGGAGGCGGGACTCTACCCATGGCCTCCTGGCGCCTCCGGTCGGACTCACCGGCACAATCACGACAGCGGCGCTGCAGGCCATCAAGGTTCGACCGCTTCTGCGCGAAGGCCGCGCGCGGCTTGACCTCGCCGCACCGCGCGCAGCGCTTCACACTCCGCTCATTCGCCACTCACCCACCCCGTTTACCTTCATTTCAAAGGCAAAGGTGACTCATTGGCCACCCTTTTGAACGAAGGACCTCACAAAATCCTCGGCATTCTCTTCGAGCACATCATCGATTTCGTCGAGGACGGAGTCCACGTCATCGCTCAGCTTCTCCTGGCGCTCCTTGAGGTCCTCCGAAGCCTGCGCCTCCGTCGCCTGCTCCTCGACTTCCTCGGTGGAGCGCGTCGCCTTCTGCTGTCCGCCGCCGGTGTCCTTGGTCGCCATAACCCTCACCCCGCTCGGTTCGACGTTCTTGATCAGACCCTACAAGCAGGGTCCGACATCGGCCCCGCAGTTCTCTCAACGTCCGGGGACCACCTCGATGATTCCCGGACGCCGACTTTTCCACCCTGGTCGGCCGGATCGGCCGAAGGGCCCGTTCAGCCGCCCGACAGGACCTTGACCAGGTCTTCTGCCGTGCGGCAGCGGTCCAGGAGCTCCTTGACGTGATTACGCGTTCCGCGAAGCGGTTCCAGGGTTGGGACGCGCTGGAGCGAGTCCCGGCCCGGGAGGTCGAAGATCACCGAGTCCCAGGAAGCCGCCGCGACGTCGTCGGCGTACTGCTCCAGGCACCGCCCGCGGAAGTACGCGCGGGTGTCCTCCGGCGGCTTCGTACGGGCCCGTTCCACGTCCGTCTCGTCGAGCAGCCGCTTGATCTTGCCGCGGGCCGCGAGGCGGTTGTAGAGGCCTTTCTCGGCCCGTACGTCGGCGTACTGGAGGTCGATGAGGTGTAGCCGGGCCGCGTCCCAGTCGAGGCTGTCACGGCGCCGGTAGCCCTCCATGAGTTCCTTCTTGGCTACCCAGTCGAGCTCTGCGGACAGGCTCATCGGGTCGTTCTCCAGGCGGCTCAGCACGTCCTCCCAGCGGCTGAGGACGTCCTTGGTCTGTTCGTCGGCGTCGGCCCCGTACCGTTCCTCGACGTACTTGCGCGAGAGTTCGTAGTACTCCATCTGCAGTTGGACCGCGGTGAGTGTCCGGCCGCTGCGGAGTGTGACGAGGCGCTTGAGGGTCGGGTCGTGGGAGACCTGATGGAGGGTGCGTACGGGCTGGTCGACGGCGAGGTCCACGGCGATGAAGCCGTCCTCGATCATGGAGAGGACCAGGGCGGTCGTGCCCAGCTTCAGGTACGTCGAGATCTCCGAGAGGTTGGCGTCGCCGATGATCACGTGCAGGCGGCGGTACTTCTCGGCGTCGGCGTGGGGTTCGTCGCGGGTGTTGATGATGGGGCGCTTGAGGGTGGTTTCGAGGCCGACCTCGACTTCGAAGTAGTCGGCGCGCTGGCTGATCTGGAAGCCGTGCTCGTGTCCGTCCTGGCCGATGCCGACGCGGCCCGCTCCGGTGAAGACCTGGCGTGAGACGAAGAACGGCGTGAGGTGGCGCACGATGTCCGAGAAGGGCGTTTCCCGCTTCATCAGGTAGTTCTCGTGTGTGCCGTAGGAGGCGCCCTTGTTGTCGGTGTTGTTCTTGTAGAGGTGGATCGGCTGGGCGCCGGGGAGCTGGGCCGCGCGTTCTGCGGCCTCTGCCATGATGCGTTCGCCGGCCTTGTCCCAGAGGACGGCGTCCCTCGGGTTGGTGACTTCGGGGGCGCTGTATTCGGGGTGTGCGTGGTCGACGTACAGGCGCGCACCGTTGGTGAGGATCACGTTGGCGAGGCCGATGTCCTCGTCGGTGAGCTGGCTGGCGTCGGCGGCCTCGCGGGCGAGGTCGAAGCCTCGCGCGTCCCGCAGCGGGTTCTCCTCCTCGAAGTCCCAGCGGGCCCGGCGGGCCCGGTGCATCGCCGCCGCGTAGGCGTTGACGATCTGGGATGAGGTGAGCATGGCATTGGCGTTGGGGTGGCCGGGGACGGAGATTCCGTACTCCGTCTCGATGCCCATTACTCGCCGTACGGTCATGCGGCCCTCCTTGCCCGGCGGCGCCCTCGGTCGGGGGCGGCGCTCAAGTACCGCTGGTGCTCCGGTGCGTGTGCGGTGCCCGTCCCCGCACTGCGCGACTCGGCGGTACGAAAGAGCCTAGAACGCCTCTGCGCTGGTGGGGAGATCATTTGCGTCATTGCCTTGATCGAGCCGTGCCCTGGAAAACAGTCGGCTGCGGGTACCCGGTGAGGGCACCCGCAGCCGCCCCGGCTTTACAGGTACTGTCCGGTGTTGGCCACCGTGTCGATGGAGCGTCCGGTGTCGGCGCCCTGCTTTCCGGTGATGAGGGTGCGGATGTAGACGATCCGCTCGCCCTTCTTTCCGGAGATGCGGGCCCAGTCGTCCGGGTTGGTGGTGTTGGGCAGGTCCTCGTTCTCCTTGAACTCGTCCACGCAGGCCTGGAGGAGGTGGGAGACGCGCAGGCCCTTCTGGTTCTTGTCGAGGAAGTCCTTGATCGCCATCTTCTTGGCGCGGCCGACGATGTTTTCGATCATGGCGCCGGAGTTGAAGTCCTTGAAGTAGAGAACTTCCTTGTCGCCGTTGGCGTAGGTGACCTCCAGGAAGCGGTTCTCCTCGGTTTCGGTGTACATGTGTTCCACGGCGGCCTGGATCATGCTCTGGACCGTGGTTTCCTTGCTGCCGCCGTGTTCGCCGAGGTCGTCGGCGTGCAGTGGGAGGCGCTCGGTGAGGTACTTGCCGAAGATGTCCTTGGCCGCTTCGGCGTCCGGACGCTCGATCTTGATTTTCACATCGAGGCGGCCGGGGCGCAGGATGGCGGGGTCGATCATGTCCTCGCGGTTGGAGGCGCCGATCACGACCACGTTCTGCAGGCCCTCCACGCCGTCGATCTCGGCGAGCAGCTGGGGGACGATGGTGTTCTCCACGTCGGAGCTGACGCCGGAGCCGCGGGTGCGGAAGAGGGATTCCATTTCGTCGAAGAAGACGATGACGGGTGTGCCCTCGCTGGCCTTTTCGCGTGCGCGTTGGAAGACGAGGCGGATCTGCCGCTCGGTCTCGCCGACGTACTTGTTGAGGAGCTCGGGGCCCTTGATGTTGAGGAAGAAGCTCTTGCCGGCGGCCTGGCCGGTGACTTCGGCGACCTTTTTGGCCAGTGAGTTGGCGACGGCCTTGGCGATGAGGGTCTTGCCGCATCCGGGAGGGCCGTAGAGCAGGACGCCCTTGGGCGGCCGCAGTTCGTGCTCCTTGAACAGGTCGGGGTAGAGGTACGGCAGCTCGACCGCGTCGCGGATCATCTCGATCTGGTTGCCCAGGCCACCGATCTGCTCGTAGCCGATGTCGGGGACCTCTTCGAGGACGAGCTCTTCGACCTCGCTCTTGGGTACGACCTCGTAGACGTAGCCGGAGCGGGGTTCGAGCAGGAGGGCGTCGCCGGCGCGGATGGTGACGTCCAGCAGCGGCTCGGCGAGCCGTACCACCCGTTCCTCGTCGGTGTGCCCGAGTACCAGGGCGCGCTCGCCGTCCTCGAGGATCTCCTTGAGGGTGACGATGTCCCCGACGCGCTCGAATTCCATGGCGTCGACCACGTTGAGCGCTTCGTTGAGCATTACTTCCTGGCCGCGCCGGAGCTCGTCGAGGTCGACGCTGGGGCTGACGTTCACGCGGAGCTTGCGGCCGCCGGTGAAGATGTCGGCCGTGCCGTCCTCGTTCGCCACGAGGAAGACTCCGAAGCCGGCCGGGGGCTGTGCGAGCCGGTCGACCTCTTCCTTGAGGGCCACGATCTGGTCGCGGGCCTCACGGAGCGTGTTGGCGAGTCGCTCGTTCTGGGCGGACACGCCGGCCAGGTTTGTCTGCAGCTCGACGATCCGCTCTTCGAGAATTCTCGTGTGCCGCGGAGAGTCGGCGAGCTTGCGTCGCAGGACGGCGATCTCCTGCTCAAGGTAGGCGATCTGCCCGGCCGGGTCGTCGGACCCTCGTCCCGGGCGGATGCCGCGGTTCATGTCGTCGTCGTGGGCTGCCACGGTCCTCACCTCCTCCAAGGGGAGCTGGACGCTTCCAGACCCTACCTGGGTGGGTGTCGATTGAAACCCCTAGATCACAAAGACTGTCAAGGTGTGTCCGATCTTCACCCTTGCGCTCTCCCTCACGCCAGGGGAATACCCACCGAACATGGTTGGGAAGCGGGCGCGGGTAGTGTCGAAGTGTTCAACACCCGCCAGGGTCCGGATCGTTCCCGAAACGGCCAGGCGCGAGAAACGGCAGGAGAGATGACTGTGCAGCAGGAGGCCGGAGTCGGCGGCGAGGCGCTCGAGGTCTGGATCGACCAGGACCTGTGCACCGGTGACGGCATCTGTGCCCAGTACGCTCCCGAGGTCTTCGAGCTGGACATCGACGGGCTGGCCTATGTCAAGGGCGGGGACGAGGAGTTGCTGCAGGCTCCGGGTGCCACGGCGCCGGTGCCGCTGCCGCTGCTGGGGGATGTGGTGGACTCCGTGAAGGAGTGCCCCGGGGAGTGCATTCACGTGCGTCGGGTTTCGGACAGGGTCGAGGTGCACGGTCCGGACGTGGAGTGACCTGGCGGGCACCCTGCGTCACTTGATGTCTGTTTTCTCACATCCGGTTCGGCGTCCGGCCGTGTGCCGTTTCGCGGCTTCTCACACGCTGTGTGCGCCGGCGGGTGTGGTGCGTACGAACGTGCCGTTCTTCCACTGCCACTTGGCGCTGTCGTTGATGTCGGGGCAGCAACTGGGTACGTCGGGCGAGGAGTAGCCGAGCAGGGTCGTGGTGATGGCTTGGTCACGCACGGCGAAGTCGGTGACGGTGAGGCGGTCCTCGGGTTCGACGAGGGTGGCGACCACGCGCGGGGTGCCGTCGCTGCCGCGGCTGAGGACGTAGATGCCGTCGGGTGGGGTGCCGGAGCCGGCGTCGCAGTGGACGACGGCGACCGTTTCGGGGGTGCCGTCGCCGTCGAGGTCTCCGGTCGCCGACTTCTCGACGACGGCTTCGAGAGGGCCGCAGTCGAGGGGGAACTCCACCGTCGCGGGGTCGGGGGCCGCGGCCGTGGCCGGGGCGGGCTTGGCGTCCGGGCCCGGCTGGGCGGCGGTGGCCGAGTCGGGCTGGAGCGCGGAGGACAGGGCGACGACCCCGGCGAGGGCGGCGGCCGTGACGGCCCAGTGGATCGGGCGGGTGTGCGTGTGAGCCAGTTCCGGGACCACGGGTTGCTGCACTAGGAGCGTCTCCTGTGAGGGCTGTGCCGACCGTTGGGTGACCGCATGGTGCCATACGTCACACAGAGGTGGAACGGTGGGGTCCGGAGTTCTGGCGGCGCGTCAACGGGAAGGACTCGCGGCCGAGTTCCCGGGCGTGCTTCGGGAACTCGGCCACGAGGGTGGTGCGTTGTACGCGGCACAGGGCCGCCCGAGGGGGCGGTGGCTCAGCGGCCGCCGCCGTCGGCGTTGGGGCCGGCGTAGTCCTCGCCGTAGGCGCCCTTGGCGGGGCGGCGGCGGCGCATCGGCGGTTCGACGCCGTCGGCGAGGCGGCGGGCGGTGAGCAGGAAGCCGGTGTGGCCGATCATCCGGTGGTCGGGGCGGACGGCGAGGCCCTCGATGTGCCAGTTGCGGATCATCGTCTCCCAGGCGGTCGGCTCGTTGAAGCAGCCGATCTCGCGGATGGATTCGACGGTCCGGGCGAGCTGGGTGGTGGTGGCGACGTAGCTGCACAGGATGCCGCCGGGGACGAGTGCCTTGGAGACGGCCTCCAGGCATTCCCAGGGGGCGAGCATGTCGAGGATGACGCGGTCGACGTCGGTGTCGCTGAGGTTGTCCTGGAGGTCGCCGACGGTGAGCTGCCAGGCGGGGTGGGGGCCGCCGAAGTAGCGTTCCACGTTCCCTTGGGCGATCTCGGCGAAGTCCGCGCGGCGCTCGTAGCTGTGCAGCATGCCCTGGTCGCCGATGGCGCGCAGCAGGAAGCTGCTGAGCGAGCCGGAGCCGACGCCGGCCTCGACGACGCGTGCGCCGGGGAAGATGTCGGCGAAGGCGAGGATCTGCCCCGCGTCCTTGGGGTAGACCACGGCGGCGCCGCGGGGCATGGACAGGACGTAGTCGGGGAGCAGGGGGCGCAGCGCCAGGTAGGCGACGTTCCCTGTGGTGCGGACAACACTGCCCTCGGGAGCGCCGATCAGCTCGTCGTGCGGGAACGAACCCTTGTGGGTGTGGAAGTTCTTCCCCGCTTCGAGCGTGAACGTGTAGTGGCGTCCCTTGGGGTCGGTGAGCTGGACCTGGTCCCCGACCTTGAAGGGCCCGCGACGGCGGGCGGCACCGGTCGGTTCGGACATGTGACCAGCCTACCGGCGTTTGCGGGGGTCGCCGACCACTCAGCGCTCCGCTGGCTGTGTCGATATGCGGCTCCGCCGCGGGGCCGCGCTGTGCCGTCGATCGTCTGCGGCGCCGGCGTGGCTGGTCGCGCCCACGCGGCGGAGCCGCATGGTGACGCCGCTCCGCGCCCCTTCAGGGCGCTGCCCAACCGCAGCGGACTTCGCCCGACCTGCTTACGTGGGCCGGGCCATGGCCTTCACGAAGGCCCGTTCCACGTCCGCCGCGGACAGTACGCCGTAGATCTCGCCGGACTCCTCGACGACGAGGTATTCGGTGGCGGGGGTGGTGCGCAGGGCTTCGAGGAGGTCTTCGCCGGCGAGTTCGGCGGAGACGCGCATGCCATCGGTGATGTCCTGGGCGAGGCCGCTGACGGCGACCCAGGGGCGGCGGTGTTCGGGTACGCCGACGATGGCGGACTCGCGGACGAGGGAGAGGGGCAGGCCGTCGGTGTCGACCACGACGAGGGCGCGGGCGCCGGCTTCGTTGGCGCGGCGCAGGGCCTCGGAGAGGGGGGTGTTGGTTTCGACGGGGACGGCGCGGCGGGTGAGGGCGCGGGCGCGGAGTTCGGGCAGGTGTTCGCGGAGCCGGGCCATGCGGAGGCTGTTTCCGGCGCCGGTCCAGATGATGGCGGCGAGGATCGCGGCGAGGAGGGCGTCCATGACGGTGTCCATGCCGCCGATGTCCTGGGCGTCGGTGCCGAGCGCGCCGGAGTGGGTGAGCAGGGGCAGGCCGATCAGGACGGAGACGGCGAGGGCGCGGCCGACCCAGGCGGCGGCGATCGTGCCGGTCATCGGTTTGCCGGTGATCTTCCAGACGACGGCGCGGAGCATGCGGCCGCCGTCGAGGGGCAGGCCGGGCAGCAGGTTGAACGCGGCGACGATGAGGTTGGAGATCATCAGCCCGGCGAGCAGTACGGCCGGTACGGTGCCCGGTTCCACGGTCTGCAGTGCGCCGTAGAACAGGATGGCGAGGATGAGGGAGAGGAGCGGGCCGACGAAGGCGAGGACGAATTCGCGGCCCGGGGTCTCGGACTCCTTCTCGATCTCGGAGACTCCGCCGAAGAACTGCAGCTGGATGCGGCGTACCGGCAGTTTGAAGCGCAGGGCGGCGACGGTGTGGGCGAGTTCGTGGACGAGGACGGAGGCGTAGAAGGCGACCGCGAAGAAGAGGGAGACCAGGTAGCGGGCGCCGCCGAGTTCGGGGAGGACGCGGTCGAGCTGGCCGCCGAACACCCAGGTGATGAGGGCGGCGACGAGGAACCAGCTGGGGGCGACGTACACGGGGACGCCGAAGGGGCGGCCCATGAGGATGCCGCCGCCGGGTTCCTTGGGGCGCTGGGGCGGTTTGGGTGCGTCGGAGAGGGCGTGGGTACGGGCGGGGTCCTCGTGGTTGTCGTGTTCCGGTGTCCGGTGGGCCGGGCCGGGCTCGGGCGCGTCGGCCGGGGGCCGGATGTGCTCCGGAGTGTCTCCGTCGGCCCGGTCGTCGCGCGGCTCCGTTCCGGGGCGTGCGGTGCCGGACGGGGTGGAGGGCCCCGCGGGGCGCTCGTTCGCCTCGTCGCTGCCGGATCGCGGCTGCCCGCTCCCGCCGCTCTCGTCCACGATGTCCCCTCGTTCGAAGCGTCTTCCGCGCCCGGGTCGTGGAGGGCGGAAGGGTCTGTGGTCGATGCTATGCGGTCGTCGCGGCTCGTTCCGCCCCGGTACCCCCTCTGTTTCCTCGGTGGCGTGCGGGAGGTTGTCCACAGCCTCGGGACGCGGATACGTCACTGTCAGTGGCGGGCCGTATGGTCTGTCGTCATGGAAACCAGTACCGACGGCGCGGCGCCGGCCGATGCCACCGCTGCCCTGCCTCCGGCCTCGTTGTCGCCTTCGCGCGCGAGCGACTTCATGCAGTGTCCGTTGCTGTACCGGTTCCGGGTGATCGACAAGCTGCCCGAGAAGCCGAGTGAGGCGGCGACCAGGGGAACGCTGGTGCACGCGGTCCTTGAGCGGCTGTTCGACGCGCCGGCGGCGGAGCGGACGGCGCCGCGAGCCAGGGCCCTGGTTCCGGGGCAGTGGGACCGGCTGCGTGAGAGCAGGCCGGAGGTCGTGGAGCTGTTCGCGGACGACCCGGAGGGTGAGCGGCTGGCCCGCTGGCTGGCGGAGGCCGAGCAGTTGGTGGAGCGCTGGTTCTCGCTGGAGGACCCGACGCGGCTGGAGCCGGCCGAGCGGGAACTGTTCGTGGAGGCCGAGTTGGATTCGGGTCTGAGGCTGCGCGGGATCATCGACCGTGTCGATGTGGCGCCCACGGGGGAGGTGCGGATCGTCGACTACAAGACGGGCAAGGCTCCCAGACCCGAGTACGCCGAGGGCGCCCTGTTCCAGATGAAGTTCTACGCCTTGGTGGTGTGGCGCTTGAAGAACGTGGTCCCGCGCCGTCTTCAGCTCGTGTATCTCGGCAGCGGTGACGTCCTGACGTACGACCCGGTCGTGGCGGACCTGGAGCGGGTCGAGCGCAAGCTGCTGGCGCTGTGGGAGGCGATCCGGATGGCGACGGAGACGGGTGAGTGGCGGCCGCGGCCCACCAAGCTGTGCGGCTGGTGCGACCACCAGGAGGTGTGTCCGGAATTCGGCGGCACTCCCCCGCCGTATCCGCTGCCGGTCAGGGCGCCCGCGTCCGGTGGCGGCACGCAGGGCAGAATGGGGCCGGACTAGCGAAGGAGACTTACGTGGCCATCCGTGTCCTACTGGTCGACGACCAGCCGCTGCTGCGTACCGGCTTCCGGATGATCCTGGAGGCGGAGCAGGACATCGCGGTCGTCGGCGAGGCCGGAGACGGCCTCCAGGCGCTCGATCAGGTGCGTGCGCTGCAGCCCGATGTGGTTCTGATGGACATCCGTATGCCGCGGATGGACGGTGTCGAGGCGACCCGGCAGATCACCGGGCCGGGGCGGGACGGTCCGGCGAAGGTGCTGGTGCTGACGACGTTCGACCTCGACGAGTATGTGGTGGAGGCGTTGCGGGCGGGGGCCAGTGGGTTCCTGCTGAAGGACGCGCCGGCCAATGAGCTGGTGCAGGCGATCCGGGTGGTGGCCGCCGGTGAGGCCATGCTCGCGCCGAGCATCACGCGCCGGCTCCTCGACAAGTACGCGACGCATCTGCCCTCGGGCGACGAGCCGGTGCCGGACACGCTGCACACGCTCACCGACCGCGAGGTGGAGGTACTGAAGCTGGTGGCGCGCGGGCTGTCCAACGCGGAGATCGCGGCCGATCTGTTCGTCAGCGAGACCACGGTGAAGACGCATGTGGGCCATGTGCTGACCAAGTTGGGATTGCGGGACCGGGTGCAGGCCGCGGTGTACGCGTACGAGAGCGGTCTGGTGCGTCCCGGCGCTCAGTGAGCCGTGCCGGACGAACGCCGAGGGCGCCCCTCCTGTCGGGAGGGGCGCCCTCATGCGTGTGTCAGCCCTTGCTGATCTCCCAGAAGCGGAAGACGGTCGACGCGTCGAGGCAGTACTCCAGGCCGTAGACATTCTCGCCGACGACGGCGTACTGCTTGGCCTGCCAGATCGGGATGACCGGGAGGTCCTTGGCGACGATGTTCTGGAGTTCGGCGTACTCGTCCTCGGTCGCGGAGCGCTCGCTCTGGCTTGCGGTCCTCGGGATGAGGTCGCCGGTGATCTTGTTGTTGGCGTAGTTGTTGCTCAGCACGTTGCCCTCGCCGAAGAAGGGGCTCGTGAAGTTGTCGGGGTCCGGGTAGTCGGGCACCCAGCCCTTGACGTACACGCCGTACTTGCCGTCGGCGATGTCCTTCTCGTACTGGTCGAAGGAGACGGACTGGACGGTCGCGTCGAACAGGCCGCTGGTGTTGAGCTGTTCGGCGATGGCCTCCAGCGCGGCGTCGGTGGACGGGCCGTAGCGCGAGGGGGTCGACCAGAGCGTCAGCTCGACCTTGTCGTCGACGCCGTCGGCGCGCAGTACGGCCTCGGCCTTGGCCTTGGAGGGGCGGGCGCCGTAGGTATCGAAGAAGGCCGTGTTGTGGCCGGTGATGCCGGCCGGGATGATCGAGTACAGCGGTGTGGCCGTGTCCTGGTAGACCTCGCTGACCAGGGTCTCGCGGTCGAGCAGGTAGGCGATGGCCTTGCGGACGCCGAGTTGGCCCGCCACGGGGTCGTCCATGTTGAAGACCAGGTGCTGCACCTCGGCGCCGGTGCCGTCGACGATGTCGACGCTGCTGTCGATGGAGGTGTCGGCCTCGATGTCGGCGATGTCGGCGGCGGTGAGACCGCGGTAGGCGATGTCGATCTTGTTGTCGTGCAGGGCCTGCTTCAGGCCGTCCTGGTCGCCGTGGAAGAACATGAGGGTGACGCCGGAGTTCTCCACGTCGGCGGTGCCCTTGTAGTTGGCGTTGACCGAGAAGACTGCCTCGTCCTCGGTGAAGGAGTCGAGCTTGTACGGGCCGGAGCCGACCGCCTTGCCGTCCTCGCGCAGCCCGTCGGCGTCGTACGAGCGGTGGTCGACGATCGAGCCGGCGCCGGAGGCGATCTTGCTCGGGAAGGTGGCGTCGGCGTACTTGAGCTTGAAGACGACAGTCCTGGCGTCCGGCGTCTCGACCTCGTCGAGCATGGGGAACATGATCGCCGGGCCGTTGTCGTCGTTGATCTCCATCATGCGGTCGAAGGAGAACTTGACGTCCTTCGAGGTGAGGGAGGAGCCGTTGCTGAACTTCAGGCCGTCCTTGAGCGTGCACGCGTAGACCGTGGTCGAGGTGTCCTCGAAGGAGCACTCCTCGGCGGCCTCGGGCTGGGGTTCCGTGCCGCCGTTGGGGAAGCTCAGCAGTGACTGGAAGACGTTGTTGAAGAGCAGCCATGATCCGGGGTCGTAGCCGGAGGCGGGGTCGGTGGCCAGGATGTCGTCGGACATCCCCATCGCCACGGTGGAGCCGTTGCCCGCGGAGTCTCCCGTTTCGGAGCCGCATCCGGTGAGCAGGCCGACGGACAGTCCCGCCGTGATGGACAGGACCGGCCACTGGTTACGCATGTTCACTTGGGTGTGCCTTGTTCGTCGGTTCTCGAAGGACTCCGGGCCCGGTGGGGCCCGGAGCGTGGGAAGGTGTGACGGCTCTTGGTCAGCCGCTCACGCCGCGGCCCAGCTCCCACAGCTGGAGGGTCGCGGAGGAGCTGATCGCCCACTCCGCGCCGGTGATGTCGTCGCGGGCCGCGATGTACTGGTTGCCCTGCCACAGCGGCAGGACTGGGACGTCCTCGGCGACGATGTCCTGGACCGCGGTGAGGCTCTGCGAGGCGCTGAGGCGGTCGGCCTCACGGCGGGACTGCGGGATCAGCGTGTTGCGGATCTCCTCGTTGGCGTACGGCGAGCCGAGGAAGTTGTCCTTGTCGAGGAACGGCGCGACGTAGTTGTCGGCGTCCGGGAAGTCCGGGAACCAGCCCATGCCGTAGACGTCGTACTCGCCCTCCTGTTCGGCCGGGCGGAAGGTGGCCCACGGGGCGCCCTCGATGTCGGTCTCGAACAGTCCGCTGTCGTTCAGCTGCCGGCTCAGCAGCTCGAACTCCTCCTTGGTGGCGGCACCGTAGTGGTCGGTCGTGTAGTGGAGCGTCAGCTTCACCGGGGTGTCGATGCCGACCTGGGTCAGAATCCGCCTGGCGGCCGCGGTGTTCGGGTCGCCATAGGTGTTGAAGAACGAGTTGGAGTGGCCGGTGATGGTGGCCGGGACCAGCGAGAACAAGGGCTCGGCGGTGGTGCCGTACACCTTGGAGACGAGTTCGCCGCGGTCGACGATCTGGGCCATGGCCTGGCGGACGGCCTTGTTCTCGACCGAGGGGGCGTCGGTGTTGAAGGCGAGGTAGCGGATCTCCAGGCCGGGCAGCTCGATCAGGTCGACATCGGTGTCGGCGGAGTCGGAGAGCCGCTCGATCTGCTTCGGCGTCATGGTGCGGGTCATCAGGTCGATGTCGCCCTTGTCGAGGGCGGCGCCCATGGCGTCGGCGTCCTCGAAGGAGCGCAGTTCGGCCTTGCCGTTCTTCGGTTCGAGGAGCCCCTTGTAGCGGGAGTTCTTCGTGAAGACGGCGCTGACGAGCTCGTCGTTCTTCACCTCTGCGCGGAGGGTGTAGGGGCCGGAGCCGTCGACCTTGAAGCCGTCGCGGAGCTTGTCCTTCTCGTAGTCGTCCGGGTTGACGATGCCGGCGACGGGCGTGGACAGCTTGTACGGGAAGGTGGCGTCGGGGCTGTTGAGGTGGAAGATGACCTCGTTGTCGCCCTTGGTCTCGACGAGCTGGATCCCGGACAGCAGGGCGAAGACGCCGCTGTCGGCCTTGATGGAGCGGGCGCGGTCGATGGAGAACTTGACGTCCTCGGCGGTGACCGGGTCGCCGTTCGCGAACTTCAGGTCCTTGCGGAGTTCGCAGGCGTAGCGCTCGTTGCCGGTGTCCGTGAACCCGCAGCTCTCGGCGGCGTCGGGCTGCGGTTGGCCGTCGCCGCGGGGCTGGGCCATCAGGGTCTGCACGGTCTGGCGCAGGATGTTCCAGGTGCCGACGTCGTACGCGTACGCCGGGTCGAGCGGCGCGGGGGCGTCGCTGGAGGCGGTGAACCGGTCCGTGGTGCCGACGACGATCGCGTCGCCGTCGCCGCTGCCGCTGTCGGAGCCGCACGCGGCGAGCACCGGGGCGAGCAGGCCGATGACGGCCGGCAGCACCAAAGTCTTGCGGTTCATGCTCGTGTTTCTCCAGAGCTGTCGATTCCGCGACTCCAGCCTGCGGGGTGGTGCGAGCGGGCCACGGGACGGTACGGCGATGTTCTCGCGATGAGATTAGTCCGCGCCGCCAGAGGGGTTCGCGGGCACCGGAGTTGAGTTCCCATCACGCTGCGGAATCGGCTGTGGACACACCGGTGAATCAGTGGCGGAAGCTTTTGGTGCACCCTTCATCAATCGGGACACAAGGACGCGCGGAACAGTCCCGAGAAGGGGGCAAGACACGTGTCAACACCCCAAGCCGACCCCTCGATGGGTGGTGAACATCACACCTTGAACCGGGTTGCCCGGTAGTGGAATTCGGCCAGTCCCAGGAACCGAATTACCCGTGAGGGGATCATAGATTTTCTCCCGGATTCAATTGTTCACGCTGGGTGAAGGTCTGGTGCATTTCCGTCGCCGATCACCATCAGGCCGCGCAGAAATTGCAGGTCGACTTCTTCGAGCGAGGTCACGACGGTACGCCGGGCGGCGGGGGCGATCGGCGCCACCGAGGGCACGGCGACCACATGGCAGCCCGCGGCCTCGGCCGCCGCGACACCGGTCGCGGTGTCCTCGACGACCGCGCATCTGGCCGGATCCGCGCCCAGCCCGGCGGCCGCCAGCAGATACGGGTCCGGGTGCGGCTTGGTCCGCTCGACCTCGTCGCCAGCGACCGTCAACGCGAAGTGCTGCGGGCCGAGCGAGGTCAGCACCCGGTCGATGATGCGCCGGTGCGAGGCGGAGACCAGGGCGGTGGGAACCCGGTACTCGACGAGTTCGGCGAGGAGCCTCCCGGCACCCGGCATCAGCGGCAGCGAGCGCCCGATGCGGTCCTCGAACCCGTCGTTGAGCAGCACCGTGAGTTCGGCGAGGGTGATGTCGGCGCCGGTGGCCTCGATCAGGAAGCCCGCGCTGCGGGTCATGGGACCGCCGACCACGACATGACGCCAGGAGTCGTCGAGCGTATGACCGAGGCCCGCGAAGACCTCGACCTCGACGTCCCACCAGAATCCCTCGGTGTCCACCAGGGTTCCGTCCATGTCGAGGAGCACGGCCTGCAGGCCTGAGCCTTGGGCCGTACGGGTTCCGAGCGCGGGGACCGTACTGGTCATCCGGGCGCACCTCCTTGAGGGACGATCAGGCCGGTTGCCCTGGTTTTCACCGAGGGGCAACCGGCCTGCAGTGGACCGACCAGTCTACGACTTATCCGATCAGCGTGCGTTGTGACACCGGCCCTGTGGCGTACTTCTCATCACGGAAGGGCCCGCTGAGGGTCGCCTCAGCGGGCTCTTCAAGGGCTCAGCGCGCGTTGAAGTATTTCGCCTCGGGGTGGTGGATGACGATGGCGTCGGTGGACTGCTCGGGGTGGAGCTGGAACTCTTCGGAGAGCTTGACGCCGATGCGTTCGGGTTCCAGGAGTTCGGCGATCTTGGCGCGGTCCTCCAGGTCGGGGCAGGCGCCGTAGCCCAGGGAGAAGCGGGCGCCGCGGTACTTGAGGTCGAACATGTCCTCGATGGCGGCGGGGTCCTGTCCGGC